>CAYFOB010000781.1:1283-1916 GCA_964344525.1 uncultured Thiomargarita sp. | reverse complement strand
GAAAAAGACTTTTCATTTTTTCCAAAACAGCCTCTGAAGTAGCCACAGCCCCCAGCCACAGTACCCTTACCAAATAAATCGACACTTGGACTTGTCAAAGTAGCGCCCAACTTGAGCGCACCAAAATCTGTCGCAACACCAAACTTCAATAATCCCCGAATATTGTAGAAATCAACATGTAAAAAATTGTCCTGAGAGGCTAAAAACTGTGTCTTAAGGTTGGTCACACGCGCAAATTCTACCAATTCTGCACTCTGGCTTCTATAAGCCACAAAGGCAGTTAGGCCAATCGAAATTCTTTCACTCATCTTGCGTCCCCAACTTAAGCCTCCCCACATTTCACTGAGCTGACTGTCATAAGTAAACTGTCCCCGATATTCTTCGTTTCCATCAAAAACTTTAATGGGGTTACCATTCTTGTCTTTGTAAGGCATATTGGAATTGGAATCTGTGTTGAGTATGTTTGCGGTTATTTCCCGACGTCCAGACATTCTGTTTGAAGAACCATTTTTAGCGATGAGTGAATAGCCCAATGTACCGCCACCAAGCGCACATGTGCCCGACAGAAGCAAGGGGATCATATTGGCACCCTGTGATGATATATTTTCATCCGTTCCAGCACCATTACTGATG
>CAYFOB010000781.1:0-1177 GCA_964344525.1 uncultured Thiomargarita sp. | reverse complement strand
AATCCAGCACTCGTATCTCTGACACCGCCCACCACCGCCCCACTCATTAGCGCAGAACGTGAGCCATATTGATTAGTCCAATAGTGATATTCTTGGCCAAACGCTTGAAAGGCTAAAGCCAATAATACTGCACATAAAAATTGTTTCATAACAGTTTCCTTAAAGGATTAGCACACCCCCTAGTTGGAGCAACGCTTTGTACTTGCCAAAGCGTTGCTTTGGACTCCAACAAGCATGATGTACTAGGGTGCTGGGGAAAGTTATTTTTTAGTTCATCCTTACCAGAGTTTCCACCAGGGTTTCTCTTCGTTCTTACAATCTGTTTCCATCTTGTGTTCCATCTTTTGCGCCGCCTTGGGGGCTGCTTCTTTGAGAATTGCGCCAGCAATTTTTTCACAAGTGCCTGCTGGCACATAAATCCACTCTTCAGGATCGTTATCTTTTTTTGCCATACCACCGCAGGCATGGTCATTTGCGCCACAATCATTCATCCCAATTTTGACAATACCTGCACATTTCTCAAAACCTGGCTTGCCAGCCAAAACAGTTGTAGATATTGTACCCAGTGCAAATGCACTCACCAAAACCGTTTTGACCATGATTTTTGTATCTTTCATAATCCACCTCAAGGTTGGCACCTTTGCCGCAAGAAGAACAGATTTCTCTCACAATGTTTTATAGATAGAATGCTGGTTTTTAAGGAACCAGCAAACCTTTGGTTTACACTGCGTAACGCAGGTAAAGGTCTCCTCACCAATGTTGAAAAAGCTTGTTACATGGTACACACCGTCCGATACCACACACAGGCTTTTAATAGACTTGTCCCTAGGAACAGCCAAGTTAAAAGGTGGCCAAGAGTCTGGTACAAATTTTATGATACACAAAAAAAAATTTCAATCTCAACAATTTGAGTTTTAATCTATTTTTTCTTCAAAAACAATCAGATAAAATAAATTTCTCCAAATTGATCAAGTGAGATTAAATTTATTTAATAGCATATATTTAAAACTAATTAAACCAGAATAACTACAAGGATTACTTTTAATAAAGGATAAACCACTATATTTTAGGTTTTGACTTATCCTTTTTTAAAAGTAATCCTTGTAGTTAGTCACTGGTGTTCGCATCCTCGTTCACAAGTCGCTTCGCTATGCTTTGCACTCCAAAAAATTCAATC
>CAYFOB010000780.1:0-1916 GCA_964344525.1 uncultured Thiomargarita sp. | reverse complement strand
TGGTTCGATTGCCCCAACAAAATTTCCCGATCTTCTTCATCACTATGATCGACATCATAAAACGCCACTTGTTCTGGATCATAAAAAGTAGTCATAGCCTCGCGGAAACTAACCCCGTGTTTACGCTCATTACGCTTGGCTTTGTTATCATCCCACTCAAATTGCATAGCTTTGTTGTACTCTCCTCATATTATTTTGACCTCCAATGCAAAAGTCATATTAAACATAATAACTGATGTTACGCAAGCTTCTTTTTCTTGACAAGGATTGCATGATTGCTGCGGATAAACCAGATTTTTAATGCTTTTGACTTATCCGCAGCAATCATGCAATCCTTGTAGTTAAAATGGGTTGAAAATGGATGCGTAACATCAGATAATAACATAGCGAACTAACGAATGTGCAATCGCCCCAATTCAAATTTTTGGTTTGAAGCAATACATTTTTGTTTTAAACGACAGGAATGAGTTCTAATATCCAATAGAACTCTTTCCTGTTGTTATAAAAGGAAATAGGTGCCTCACATCAGCTACTCAGTCACACGAAAAGTATCCGCAGGAAGCCACATTATCCTAGTTTCCAATCCTGAGCCCAGAAAGTGATACGAATCTTCAGGATAGCTTGGGCTGCCCCTACCCTTTTTGACAACTCGACCATCACCATTTAAATCCTCCGTTTTCTCAAGCTGATAGTTGCAATTAACTTTATCACGCCAGTGAACTTTTTTCACTCTTCTTTCCGCATTCACTTCACGAACAATAGCGCGAATCACTTCCGCTTCACATCTCACCTGATTCATCTCAGCGGTTGATAAATTAACAAACTCATCCTGAGTGTACCTCATAAATCCCACTTGAATAGGAATACTTTGGCGCATTTTGTTACATTCTTCTGCGCTCAATTGATCTCCTGTGGCATAATCTTTGCAAGAGGATTCACCAGTGATAATCTTAAGAAAACCGTTCCAGACTTCTAGTCTTTGTGAAATGCCCGGGATATTGATCATGCGCGTCAACTGAGTTTCCAAATTTAACAAATCATCCACACTTACCAATAGCTGCACTTCAATCCCAGGAGATTGCTTGCTTAATTCACCCTGCCAATAGCGTTGATAGGGATGATATTCTTTGAGAGCAATATTGTGACCCTCTATGACTTCCTGAGCAAGTTTTAATAAGTTTTCGCATACTACACCAAATTGTGAAACCGGCGCTCGACAACCTAAACTTTCTATTGCCTGAAATCCCAGCCCACCACGTAAATTGGTAATTTGCTGATTAAGCGCCAATACTTTTTGGTAGCCTCCTACCAATATATGCTTAAGCTTTTCTACCAAATTGCTTGAGGTGGCGCGAATTAGCTGAGCATGGGGCAAAGCCTCAATGCTTGTTTTGAAGTCAGATTTTTTCGTTATGGCACTAAATAGCCTTTTTCTATTAACCAAGCCTTCACAATCTTATTCTGTTGTAGCGCTATTTCAGGCTTAACATGTCCAAAAATCATTTTTTTTTCAGAAAATTTTCTCAGGGTTTCCACAATTCGTATTTGTAACCATTTAGGTAAACTACACCAACTTTCTTCTGTCATTGATTGACTTATCAAATCAATAGTAACCCAAACCAGCTCAGGAAGTGTGTAAAATCCGGCTTCATATTGAGCACTTAGCTCGTTTAATTCTGTGATCAAATCATCTTGGTATATCATAAAATTCGTACACTTCAATGATTTTCAATCGTCCCAATATGGTTGGTTAATCGTGGTAGATCAGCCATGATAATTTTCCTCTAAAATGTGACTACCTGAAATAGCTCCCAAGGCTTTTATAACTCGCTTCTTAAGAAATTTGAATCAACGAACGCAGATTTTTTTTCACCCTTTTTTTAAGCCAACAACAAATACCATTTGCTTTCCGAAAT
>CAYFOB010000779.1:0-1920 GCA_964344525.1 uncultured Thiomargarita sp. | reverse complement strand
GAAATAGATTGCGTAACATCAGTTATTAAAAGGATAAAACTTTTCTCGTGAAAAAGCGCATGAAAGGAATGCATACCTCAAAGACGAAACTTGACTCAATTTTAATGAAAGTACTTTATCCAATCGGGAAACGCTATATTAGGCGCAAGCTTGAACAATTGTCGTTAAACCAAATTGACAGGAGACCTCTATGTCCATCTTAAAAAAAGATAGAAATTATACGTTCTCGGATTATTTTGAATTGAATTATCCTACTGAGGATATTGTCGCAGAATTGGGGTATCAATATCACCTGACAAAACTCACGTTGCCCCGAGGTGTGGTGAATCATTCACTCTCAAAGTTGCAAACCACGTTTTATGAAAAATTGCCGTATATTTCGTTGACCTCTGAAACCGCCAAACGAGAGATGATCGTGGCTCCTATCCTGTTAGAACTGCTGGATGAAATCAAAGTTAAAATTGATATAGAATACCCTGTCTATGTTAGCAAATATTTAAAAGGGAATCTTGATTATTGGATTCATTCAAGCAATCACTTTCTTGTCGTTGAAGCTAAAAAATCTGATATGGAAAAAGGATTTACCCAATTAGCTATCGAACTCATCGCCATGGATCAGTATCTTGAGGCGACAAGTGAGTTCTTGTATGGTGCAATTACGGTAGGCGATATGTGGCGTTTTGGGACGTTGGAACGGCAACAAAAAAAGATTATGAAAGACATTGACTCATTTCGTGTTCCTTTAGATATGGAAGAATTATTTCAGGTTTTGATTGGTATTTTGAAGGCATAATTTGTTATGACACACGAACCTTTTGATGAAACAGCTAAGGCATTCTATCAACGTCTCTTTAAAAATTGGGGACTTGAGGTGGAAACGGAACGAGAAGTTTTTTCTCACTCACGCACAATTGATCTCGCAGTGACGTGTGGCGACACGGAAATAAACAAATTACAAAACACCGTTTTTGCCCATTTTCGCCGCCTCAACGCCCTTGAGCTGAAAGGATTTTACGATCCATTAACGGTTGCGAATTTTTTTAGGATTATGATGCGAGTATGGGCGCTTGGAGATCAGAAATATGAACAGCTCAAATCCGCCAAAAACGAGTCACCTGATGGAGACGACACACCATACATACTTGCTAACCAAATGACGGTGACGATGATTTGTGTCACGAAACCCGAAAAGATTTTGAATCAACTCAAAACAGAATATCGATTTGTCAAACAGGACAATGGCATTTATCATTGTGACGAAATCTTAGGAAAATGGATTATTCATCCATCAGAGCTCGATTTGGTCGAAAAAAATTACCCATTGCTCCCATTAGCACGGGGTAAAAAGTTAGAGGATTTTATTGCCTTGTGTTTGGACAAGGGACTCAAAGACTATTTGCAACTGATTATAGACATTGGACTGGCCACCGATCCCGAACTCATTTGGCAAAAAATTTTGGAGGTGAAACCGATGAAACATTTGATACGTGAAGAAACCTGGCCCATTATTGACCGTTTTTTCCAAGAAACACCGGAAGCCATTGGAAAACTTCCCACGTTTCAAGAAGCTTTGACTTCAATACGGCAACAAGCTTTAGAACAAGGCTTAGGACAAGGCTTAGTGCGAGGTGAACAACTGGGCTTAGTGCGAGGTGAACAACTGGGCTTAGTGCGAGGTGAACAACTGGGCGAACAACGAACACTCATTCGTCAATTACGCCGCAAATTCACTGAGGTCCCAGAAACCATTGTACAGCAAATTGAGGCAACCAAGAATATTGAACAATTGGATAATTGGTTGGATCAGATTATTTCGGCTAACAAATTGGCTGATATTGATTTTTCAGTGTCAACTCGCTTTTAATCATCCCTAGTGCAGGATGGCGGAAATTTCCAGGCCACCTACACTCGAAGCAGAGC
>CAYFOB010000778.1:0-1925 GCA_964344525.1 uncultured Thiomargarita sp. | reverse complement strand
ATTTGTTGATGAACGTGAAAGTTTTTTGTATCTAACACAATCGGGAAACGCTATAGCAAGTATTAAAGTTTCGGGAATGGCGTAATAAATTCCCGAAATTTTTCCAACTTCTCCCAGTGAGGTCGCAAATTGCTAACAGAATAGAAAAATACAATAACAAATGAAATTTCAATATCAATCAGATTTTGATCAAATCAATGTTGATTGTCCACCTAAGGATTATATTCCTAAAACGCTCATAGCCTATCGTTGGGTATTTGATACAATGGCGCACGAAGATAACTTTAAATCGCAATATCATAAAAAACCTAAGCGTTTTAACAATAAAAATGATGACGAAAAATGTGAGGCGATGGCACTTTCTATGTTTGATACAGTAGAAAATGCACAAAATCGGTTTGAATTTTTACGAGAAAATATGAGAGTAAATGCCTACAAAGTGCTTGGCACTCAAATCGCAAAGGGAGAAATAACTTCAGAAGATGGTGTCAATGGGAAAATTAATCGTTATGGACATTTTAATCACCACCCCTATACCGACAGAAAGTACGAGCAACGATTTGTTATTATTGCTTCTTTGAAATATGGAAAAAATAACTGAACAACTTGACGTTTTGTATCTTAATTTCACTAAAAAAGGTGATCTTATTTATCATGAAGGTCCTATACTTTCACATTTTACAGGGAGTGATGGACACGATTACTTTTTTTATTGGGTGGATGCTGATGACGAATGTAACAGATGGATGGTTTTTAAAGTCACAAACTTAAAAAAGTTTTTTTCTAAAAAATGTAATTTGCAAGATTTAATTAAATTCTGTCCATCAGGTTTTGTCTATTACATTGATATTGATGATAATATTGAATTCAAAAAAATTTTCAAATCTAATATAGACAATATTCCGGCATCCTATTTGCCTTCAGAAAAATCTTTTTATAATGAACGTCATTATGAAAAATATGCTGAAACACTGAAAAGAGGTTTGAACAAGGCGTGTAAAAAGGTACCTAACAATAAATTTTATCTCATAATGTATGCACAAGATAAAAATCGCACAATACCTTATTCTTTAAAAAAGGGCATGATTATCTCCAATAATGATTTGGATCGTTTTTTGCAAAAAAATGTTCGCAACACGTTTAACCAATTTCTTTAAAATATGATGAAAAATATGTTTGAGCGTTTAAAAGCGTTTTTTGACGAAAAAGGCTGGGTGTACACTCCTATCAACGAACAAACCGTTATTCTGCTTGGGGTAAGTGGTAAAAATGGAAAATTTCAATGTGTGGCAGATGTTAGAGAAGAAAAAAACCAATTTCTTTTTTATTCCATTTGCGGTGTGAACACCCCTGAAGAAAAAAGATCAGCGATGTCAGAATTTTTAATGCGAGCCAATGTTAATAAAGTTTTAGGTAACTTTGAAATGAATTTTGACGATGGCGAGGTCAAATATAAAACCAGCATTGACTACGAAGGCATTGAATTCACCTCAAAGTTGATTGAAAATTTGATTATGATCAACCTTATGATGATGGATAGTTTCCTACCAGCAATTCTGAAGTTGGTAAGTAGCGATATTACACCTTTGCAAGTGCTCAATACTATTGAGCAGTAGGTAACCCAGCTGCACTCTAGGAAATAAAAATGAAACCACTAAAATTACTTTTTACTACCCTACTTCTCTTAAGCTCGCAACTACAAGCTAAAACGCTTGATGAGTTTGTAAACGATATTTTAGCCACTAACAATTTTGAACCGATTGTCAATGAGTTGTTCAATGAAAAGAAGGATGATTTGCCTTTTCTGAATAGGCTCAGATTGCAACTCAAGGCTAAAGGCGCTACCGAAAAAAGCGTCTCACTTTTTAAAAAACTTTAGAGGCTGTTTTGGAAAAAAATGAGAGAAGACTCTTTACCTTTTCAGA
>CAYFOB010000777.1:0-1936 GCA_964344525.1 uncultured Thiomargarita sp. | reverse complement strand
CACAGGCATTCCCAACCAGAGGTTGGGAACGAGTATGCGTAACATCAGTAAATAAATTAAAATTATATTATATAGTTGCAAAATCTATAGACAAATATAGATCCCACTTTAAGTGGACTGATTGACCGTCGGTCGGTTGTTGCCAACCTATCTCTCGAAGCACATTCCTAATCAAATAGGTTCTGTGCCCGGTTCTAGTCCACCCGATACACTACGAGCATCGGGAAAACGTCTGTAGAATCTCTCCAACAAGATCGCTTTCACGGATCGAAAATGACCAACGTTTAACAGCTCAGCATCACCAAAACGTTTGACAAGTACTTTACCAGCGTTGACATCCGCATTTTCATTATGTCCACAATAACCACACTTAAACTTTTCTTGACTTGGACGATTATTTTTATGAACGTACCCACATTCACTACATTCCTGACTAGAATAAGCCGCAGGAACGCTCGTATAGCGAATATGTTTATAATCAAACTTTTCCTTCAACTTCTCCAACGCAAAACCTATTTTAGAAGCTTTCAAAATACGGTTCATGCGCTTAGACTTAAACTTCATTCCCTTGATATTCAGCTTCTCCAAAACCACTAAACTATCTTTTTCTAAAGTCTTAACAAGTTGATTCGCAGCACGTCCTATCTCGTTTTTTACCGTCGCTATTATTTTAGGATTACTTAAATCAACTTCCGGCCTACCTTTTTTTATCAAACAAGCATTAAGTTTTTGTTTACGTCTTCTTTTCGTCTCAACTTTATCTACTTGCTTCTTTAAATTCTCAGAAAATTGACCAAAGAAATGGCCAGTTGAAGCCGTAAAAAGATTCTTAATCCCCAAATCAACACCAACCATTTTATTCAAATTAGCGATAGGCTTCTTTTTCTCTAATTCTACAGCTAAAGTAGCGTACCATTGCCCATCAACTTTTGAAAGTGTCACACCACCACACAGTTGACCTTCATTTAATACCTTTTTGCCATATTTATGGATATTTATCGGCACATAGATAGGTTTCCCGCGTTCTAAGGTAGATATTCTCAACCAATATTCAAACGTTTTTGTCTTTGAACCTTGAATTTGAATAACATTAACATTACCTTGTATTTTCAGGTTTTTTAAGATCGGTTTATTTTCCCTATTATTGGCATAAAATGACTTCATAATGCCAGCAGCTTGTTGCCAAGCACATCTTTTATATCTTTCCGATAAATCAGATGGAATCTCTGGTAAATTACCATAACTACTCACATTGAAGAGTTTATTCTCAAAAATGTAGTCAATATATTTTTGCATCAATGTCATATAAGCATCACCAAGTTCATTGAGCAAGTTTAGTTTGCCAGTATTTGCTAACTCAAGTTTGATGTTATTGATCGATTTGTGCAAACCTTTAGGTTTTTTCTGATTTTTTGTCTTTTTGGTCATCAGTTAATTCCTTAATTAGTTGTTCTGTTTTACGTTACCACATATTTTACTATAATTAACTAGATTTTTTCTCTATTAATGGGGGTAAAAAAGACTTTTTCCTGTCGGGGGTGTTATTTAATTTTATTATTAATAATATTAATTTTTTTATAATTCGTTTAAATATTAAACTATTAATAATTGATGTTACGCACCTTTGTTCCAAACCCATAAATAACGGAAAGCGATTACATTTAAAAAAGGATAAGTCAAAACCTTATTATAGCTAGGTTTATCCCTTCTTAAATATAATCGCTTTCCGTTATTTGTGGTTTTGGAAACGAGGATGCGTAACATCAATTAATAACTATATTTATCTATAAAATTAATAAAGTTTTATAATACCAAATAGTGGGCTCAGTTTAAAGTGGTATCAATTATCTAATGGCACTTGCTTATCTGCATGGTAAGATGAGCGCACTAATGGTCCACTTGCAACATTTTTAAAGCCCATTTCGTTTCCCAAGTC
>CAYFOB010000776.1:0-1937 GCA_964344525.1 uncultured Thiomargarita sp. | reverse complement strand
ATCAGGGACGCTTTGCGTCCCGCTTTGCAGAGCAAAGCCACAGGCATTCCCAACCTGAGGTTGGGAACGAGTATGCGTAACATCAGTAAGTAAGTGAGCTGGCATAAATTGCTTTTTTGTTTGTAAAGGACTTGGTATCTATATCTTTATTTGCTTGTTTTGGCAATAAAAGCATATTACCAAGACGATCTTTGACTTCGTCATACCCTTCTCCAAATGTTGTTATCCATATTGGGTGGTAGGGACATATGTCATCCGGGTATATAGCGTTTCCCGATTGGTTAAAGTACTTCACCCCGTCTAAAAAAATAGAGGCCATTACAAATACTATTTCTTTAAGAAATAGTATTTGTTGATGAACGTGAAAGTTTTTTTTGTCGCTATATTCAAATATGAGCTGTTAATAATCTGTTCAAAGCTAAACTAATTAAACGCTCATTGAAAAGCCGCTGTTTTCGTTGTGCTACCTTAGCACCACCTGGCCAATGTTGCAAGCCCTGTTTAATACCCTCTAGTGTTGCAGTACATTTTTCCCTAACAATCAACCAGTCCACAGTTGCCAACAACTCCATTCCTAAAGGCGACTCAAAACCATCAATCAGTGCTGAGGTAGATTCAAGTGCATCAAGGTAATCACTGGCTTCCTTAGTTTTTAAGTAATTTTGTACAAAATCCTTTTGAGTATCATCAAACCAGATAATATCCAAAGGCCCAGCATCGGCTAATCGCTTTTCGCAATGCAAATAACTGCCATCTAAGGCATTTAAAAGATGATCAAGGCGGTTCGCATAAGGACCATATTTATTAGCCGAAAATTTCAGATTAAGAGGATTATCTGGTGCCCGTTTTTCAATATGTCGTTCCAGAAACCAAGCCAGTTTCTGAACTTCCAATAAAGTACATTCAATACCCAATACCCAATAGCGACGTATCAGTTCTGCAATCAAAGCCCTTGGGGGTGTGAGTTTCTTTACACCTTGCCGTTTTAACACATTTTGATATTGAGATGTTGGCTCATACACAACAATATCAACATCATCTAACCCATCAAGGGCAAACTGAATTTTTTCGCGCACAGTATCCCACTCAAGCCCGCCATTACCACAGCC
The DNA here is from genome assembly GCA_964344525.1 of uncultured Thiomargarita sp. Classification (GTDB taxonomy): domain Bacteria; phylum Pseudomonadota; class Gammaproteobacteria; order Beggiatoales; family Beggiatoaceae; genus CAYFOB01. The sequence goes on along the minus strand of CAYFOB010000776.1, from coordinate 828 downwards.
CAAAGGTGGTATAGCAATTGATTTTATTTTCTTCTCAATAATAAAATGGCGCAAATTCAGCAATCCATCAATCACCCACTCCAGTTTTGTTGGGTTCCGCCAATGTTTTTTGGTGGGGAAATTAATAATCCAGAATGATCCCATGAGATCATTCTGCTGGGTTACAAACATATGCCCGACATTAACTTCACCTGATTTACAAGCGGCTACATATTGTTTGAAATTTTTAGGAAAAGCTTCTTTAAACATCAAAGCAATACCCTTACCCATCACCCCCACAGTATTAACAGTATTAACGATTGCCTCGACATTGGCATCTAGTGCAGGATGGCGGAAATTTCCAGGCCACCTACACTCGAAGCAGAGCTTCGATGAATGCATTCCCAAGCAGGAGCTTGGGAACGAGAATAAATAGGTTTTCTCGTTCCCAAGCTCCCGCTTGGGAATGCATGCCCCGAAGCTCCGCTTCGAGTGGCCTGGAAATTTCCGCCCTCCGGCACTAGCAAATTACCTTGTGTATAACGAATCATGAAAAATACCACCCTGTTTGCTTATAAATTTTTAACTTAAGGTTACGATCATTAAGCATTTGAGTTAGTTCTTTTTTCAGGTCATCAGTATAACAAATTATACCAATCATCGCCTTAACTGGCAGACATTCATGAACAAGCGCTTCTGCTTGATATCGCTCAATTTTATCAGGATCATCTGGATCACGTTTAAAATCCCTATTTTGTAAAATTGACCAATCAATATTGCTCAAATCACTTAAATTACTGATGTTACGCATCCTCATTCAAATGCAAGAGGAGTGGAAATTTTCAATCC
>CAYFOB010000775.1:0-1938 GCA_964344525.1 uncultured Thiomargarita sp. | reverse complement strand
TAATAAATCACAGTTCAGATTATTTTCAATAATCTTGAATAATATCCACCCCTTTTGGCGGCTTAAACCTAAACTTTTTAGCCGCCACTTTTGGATTTCGCCTAACTTTACGAAATTTAATGTAGGTTGTTTGTCCTAAATTATCCACAAGTTCAAAACTCAACAACTTTTTCCAGCGTAAATTGATACGCACACTATCAAACTGTGCTTGTGTATCTTTCGGAACGAGTTCAAGGCGCGTTATGTTATTTCGAGAGGGAAGTTCATTAACCACAAAATCCTCTTCTATTGCTTGATGACGGCTCAATAAAAAAGCCGGTGTTTTACCTAAAGCACCATCTAGTTTTTTTACAGTGACTTGTTCCAACTCATTGTCATATACCCACATTTTTTTCCCATCAGCCACGATCAATTGAGTGTAGGGTTGCAAATAAACCCAACGAAATTTGTTGGGACGTTGCAGATACATTATACCTCGCGATTTTTCTAATTGCTGCCCACTTTCATCATAGAGCGTTTGCACAAAGTAAGCTTTCAGAGTATGTAAATCTTCTAAAAAAAAATCCAAAGCCTCATGGGCATAAAGCCAGCTGGGTAAACAGCATAAGAAAAGGAGTAAGTAGCGTCGTTTCATTAGTTTTACCTTTTAACTGATGTTTCTCGTTCCTCAGCTTCTGCGCACAACATAAATACGACGCTAAGGGAACGAAAGCAGTTAATACTTATTTCCATTTAATGTTGCAACCAATACTAGGCTTTTGATCAGGGTTAACAGGTTGCCCCACCAATATCGCATCTAAAGCGGCGCGAATATCTTTGCCAGTCACTGGAATATCATTTTTTGGTCTCGCTTCATCCAATTGCCCACGATAGGCACACTTTAAATCTTTATCAAATATATAAAAATCTGGTGTGCAAGCCGCTTGATAAGCTTTGGCAACTTCTTGGGTTTCGTCATACAAGTATGGAAAAGGATAATCCATATTTTCTGCGACTTCTTTCATTTTTTCCGGCGAGTCATCAGGATAGTTGACAACATCATTGGAACTGATTGCAATGAAAGAAATATTTTTGTAATCATTACCAAGTTTGACGAGCTCCCCTTGCACATGTTTGACATAAGGGCAATGATTGCAAATAAACATAACCACTGTGGCAATATCAGATTTTAAGCTTTGAAGTGTTACCATTTTGCCAGTGACTGTGTTGAGCAAATTAAAATCAGGGGCAATTGTGCCGAGTGGCATCATGTTAGAGGGCGTTCGAGCCATAATTTTCCTCTTGGTTGATGTTGTGTTCAAATATATATGTTAATTTATATTAGCTTGCATAAGCAACCTCATTCTAAAAATTCTGATTCAAACGGCGCAAATTGTGACAGTGATGAGTATATCAGTTTTTGATGTATAATAATTTCACTCAAAAATCTTCAATTTCTTAAATAAGGGAAATTACCATGACAACCATCCGCACAATTTTCACAATTGCGCTACTATTTTCACCCGACGCAATGCTGATGGCAAATGAACAAGCCCCAGTTGATGCGCCATCTTCAACAATGCCACCCATTTTGCAAATTGATTCGGGCGGACACAATGCCATAATTAAAGATGTTGCTTTTACCCCCGATGGGCAATATTTGCTTTCAGCAAGCGATGATAAGCTCATCCGTGTTTGGGACATAAAAACGGGGCGCACGGTGCGAACACAGCGTGGGCAAATTGACCTCGGTGATGAGGGCAAGATTTATGCGATGACACTTTCCCCAAATGGACAATGGCTGGCGGCTGGGGGATGGACTTCAAACGATGAAATCCGTCTATATGACTTTCCCAGTGGCAAACTAGTTGCCCTTTTGGAAGGGCATACGGATGTCGTTCACTCCTTAAGAGGCTGTTTTGGAAAAAAATGAGAGAAGACTCTTTACCTTTTCAGAAA
>CAYFOB010000774.1:0-1940 GCA_964344525.1 uncultured Thiomargarita sp. | reverse complement strand
TGATGAAAATGACCTTCCTCCTCCTTGCCACCATCAGGGACGCTTTGCGTCCCGCGACGCAGAGCGTCGCCACAGGCATTCCCAACCAGAGGTTGGGAACGAGTATGCGTAACATCAGTATAGTAAGTGAAACTAAAATTTTGTACTCCACACAATCGGGAAACGCTATAATTAAGTTGTCACATCCGACAAATTTTCTTTAAAACTTTCCAAATTTTGGCATCGCAGGCTTTGTCTAAAAAGATTCCTCAAAACGGGCTGCTGTTCAATCAGCAAAATCCGATTAATTATATCGTTTGGCACACGCTCAAATTTCTCCTCCAAGGCTTCAATTACCATTTTTCTAGCCTCTTCAATCCCTCCTTGTTGGAGTCCTTGTTGGAGTCCTTGCAGGAGTCCTTGCTGAATGCCCTTGTCATAAACCTGCCTACCCGCCACCGTCTCCATCAAATCAAAATTTAACATAGCCTTCACCTCCTCATAACGGATTTGACGAAACCTATTAAGCACAAATAGCCCCAACACGTTCAAAGCATCTTGCTGTTGATCCGCGGAAAATGCCTGTTTTACCTCATGGCACCATTCCTGCGCTTTCAAAAGTTGCGTCGCTTTTTCGCAGGCGCTGGATAGAGTAAATGGGGCTAAAACGATCAATTTCGGATCAATTGCACACAATTGTTTTTCAGTAAAATCTGTTAGCACAATTTCTCGAAAATTGCCGTTCAATTGAATGTCTTTAAATATATTAAGTGGTAAAGCTGCCTCTTGGTATTCTTTATCCGTATAGATAATACCTGCGATAACCTTGCCCTTATACGAATTTTGACTACAACTCCAAAACACTTGAGCGGCTAGGCGATAACGAATAAATTCGTCTGAGTAACCTTGAAACTCAATAAAGATGCGCTCCGCTTTTTTCTGTTGTAAAGAAAAACATTCAACATCTGGTTCAAGTTTTTTTTCTTTAAGAACCACCGCACGAAAACGGTATTTTTCCGCTTGTGCTGAAGGAATACCGAGTAGTTTCAGTAAACTATTGCCACTGACAGCCATCAATTGCAAAAAGGCTTCATCGGTACCTCGCTTTCGAGCTTTCTTAATTTTCATAATGCCTCCACCACCTCAAAGCTCACTCGCGTCACTTCCAATAGCTCATTAAAAAGTATCGGTGCCACTTCACCCTGCTCAATGGCATCAACAAATGCCTTAACACAATTGGCTTGCCCCTTATCTTGTTGCCAAAGGTTCATTTTGTTGAAATTCGCCCAACCAAATCCTTTAAGCTTTCTAAAATTGTCTAATTGTAACACTCGTCCATCACAAAAAATTTCCAATCGCTCCTTAGGAAAGGATTTGTTGCCATTCGCTAAATAATGTACCGTACCAAAAGAGCCATCCTCAAATCCCAAAGTAAAACTCACCTTATCATCACGAACCGCCACTTTTTCTCCAATCATCATTGCTTGTACAGCTGTGATGGGAGAATCTGCCAAAAAACGTAATAAGTCAATAAAATGACACCCCTCCCCAATAACGCGTCCACCCCCAATTTCCTTTTGTTGAGTCCAATGTTCGGCTGGGATATCACCGGCATTGACAGTCATAATAAATGACTTAGGCGCTTTAACACCCTCAAGCAGCGTCTTTATTTTTTGTACCTGCGGCGCATAACGGCGGTTAAATCCAACCATTAATAACGATGCGCCCTGGTAAGCTTGTTCAATTTGCGCCAATTCTGTTTGAGTCAACGCCAGCGGTTTTTCTACAAATACATGTTTGCCTGCCTCTAAGGCTTGGCATACAAAGCGGGCATGGGTGTTATGTTGGGTGGCGATGACAATGGTATTAACCTCTGAATCTGCAATCAGTCGCTCAACATCTGTTGTTGTCTCTGCAAAACCATACTTGCGTCCATTATGAACCCCACTTAAGCCCCCACT
>CAYFOB010000773.1:0-1941 GCA_964344525.1 uncultured Thiomargarita sp. | reverse complement strand
AAAAAATGGTGCCGATGGCCAGACTCGAACTGGCACGGCTTTGTAGCCACTGCCCCCTCAAGACAGCGTGTCTACCAATTCCACCACATCGGCTTAATTAAATGTTATTATGTTGCGTTGCAATAATGCTATTTTGACATCCATGCTCTAAAATTTGGCGGAATAAGGCCTAAACAAATTTTATCTTTTGGAATTCCCATTTCAATTAGCTCCTTATCTATTTGCTCCTCTGTATCGTTCCATTGAATAACCACATTTCCATCACACACATCAACATGCACAGCACATTGATGTATTCGTTTATCTTTTTCCCATCCTATCCAAATGACCATATAATGCATGCGATTATCATCGAAAATCAGTTCAATACAAGCGTCATCTGTTTTTAACGATTCATACTCTGAAAGAAGTTGCTTAATACAATTTTTGTAAAACTCTATGGTATTTTCCATTGCAAAGGTTCCTCATCTAAAATGGAATAAATAATCAACCTGAGCCCCAATTTTTTAACTGTTATTTGACCAACTTCTCTGGAAAAAATATTAAAAAACGCATGGCGTGGAACTGCTAAAAACAATTTTCTGTCTGGTTCTAGTTTCTTTAAAAATATATCATAAATAGTATATTGCCCAACAGCATTTTCTAAATCTGCAACTTGTGATGAATTAGCAAAGCTTTTAATCTCTACCGCAATTTTTTCCAATCCTTGTTCAGCCGCAATAATTCTTTCAACACCTAAATCAATAGCCAATTTAGGATCACTTTTAATGGGATAGGGATCATGAGTTACAGTCCAGCCTTCTCTTATTAGGGCTTGTTTTACAATGTCATGGTAAGAATCTCGTCGAGACATACAAAATTTGCATGAAAAAAAATGGTGCCGATGGCCAGACTCGAACTGGCACGGCTTTGTAGCCACTGCCCCCTCAAGACAGCGTGTCTACCAATTCCACCACATCGGCTTATACCTTCGATGTTTTAGAAACATCGAAGGACTTCAAATGAAATCTTGCCTTTTTTCAAATAAAAAGCAGTTAACTTATTTGAGTTTTTCTAGGTCAGCTTTGCTAAGTCTGACAACAGTGTATAATATACCGCCTTTTTCTATTTCTTTTACAATTTTTACCCCTGAGAAAATTCCCTCAGTACGTATTTTGGCTTCTGCAGATGATGCATTTTCAGTAGATGCAGAGATAGAGTGGGTAGCACTTTCCCCACTTTCCTCAGCCTGACTTTGGGATGAACTTTCCCCTGCACTTATCATTGTTTCTTGTTCTATAGCAGTCTCACCAATTTGTCCTGCCAAATTGGCAATTGCAGCATTTTTCGCATCCTTTCGCGTTCCACCTTTGCCCACGCCAATAACGGATTCGGAGTAAATAGCACGGTATTTGTTAGCCAATTCTAGCTCGTAGGAAAGAGTATCTTCTTTTGGTTTCTGGGCGCAGGATACCAACATTAAAAAAAATGCAATGATAGATACAAAATATGTCTGTTTCATAATCAACCTATTTCAATTTAACTTGTGCCCCAAAGTTGCTTTGGAGAAAGTTAAATTTTGTCAAAAAAATCATGGGCTGCATTGCGGCACCGGTTGAAGAACAAAATGCAATTTCGACGGAAATTTCCCAGAATTTTCATCCTTTGTCAGTCTTTTTGCGAGTGTTACAAAACATTGTTTTTCCACAACGACTCGAAGCGATTCGTAATCATCAGGATTCTCTAATTTATAATAAACGGGTGACTTATCAATGAATTGGTCATTAATTGATACCGCCACGCTAGCTGGTTCTGTTGTTATATCAATAACAAGAGGTTTTGTTCCACATCCTGTACCAAAAACACAGAACACAATCGTCAGTGCTCCAGAAAAGAATTTTATCATGTACCCTCCTCTGTAATTAGGATAGCAAAATTTTAAAACAAAAATGGTGCCGATGG
>CAYFOB010000772.1:0-1945 GCA_964344525.1 uncultured Thiomargarita sp. | reverse complement strand
AGCAAAAAATATTGCTCTGCTTCGGCGCGAAACCAAGTGCCAGAGCAAATAAACCAACGGGGGTGATGATAGCCGCCTGGCTCAAAACACATTTCTTGGTCAACGAACTTTTCATGATTGGCGCATAATTGTTGCCACTTGTCGCCTAAGGTTTTTTTTAGGCTCTCCAAAAACCTTATGGGGCTAATGCGCTTAAAAGTAGGATTAGTGTATAAAATATTCTCTTTCCCATCAGTCATCAAAATAGCAACATGCGCCTGCTCAACCGCCTCATAAAATAGGTGAGGTGGTAATCGCGCATGGGTTTCGTCTGGGGGCAGGTTGCTCATAGGTGGAAATTTTGTCTGTTTAGCTTGGTACTTAAGGCAAATGTGGTCGTTCTAAGTAAATCTTGGAGCCCATTTCTTTTAAACGGCTAGCGGTTCGTTGAAATGGAAGGGCGTAACGCCGTCCAGTATAGATTTGTTCTGGCGGCACTTCAGATGAAATAATCAGTTTTACGTTGCGATCATAAAATTCATCGACTAAATTAATCAGGCGAAGAATATTCTCCTTTTCATCTTCATCATCCATTGCCATAATATGGCTGATGATGACGGTGTGAAAGCAACGAGCCAGTTCAATATAATCAGCCACTGCGCGTGGAATATTGCACAATTCTTGAAAATCAAACCAGACAATACCCTTTGCACAGCGTCGGCTAGGAATGTATCGCCCATTAATTTCAAGTTTAATATTGGGTTTTCCCCCATCATACGCAATGTTTTGAAAGCTTTCCTGTAATTTTTGCTCAGCTTTTTCGTCTAAAGGATAATGATAGACTTCCGCTTTTTCTAAGACACGTAAGCGGTAATCTATATCACTATCCGCTTTGATGACTTTTGTATATTTTTTGAGTAAAGCAATGGCTGGTAAAAACCGATCCCGTTGAAAACCATTTTGATATAAATCATCTGGAGCGACATTAGAGGTGGCAACCAAGGTCACTTGCTGCTCAAATAACGCTTTAAGTAAACCGCTAAGTAACATCGCATCAGTAATATCTGTCACATAAAATTCATCAAGACAAATAACTCGTACTTTTTTTGCCAAGCCTTTTGCCACAATGGTTAAGGGATTTTGTGTATTTTTAAGCGTTTTTAGTTCCTGATGAATTTGGCGCATAAAACGGTGAAAATGGGTCCGCATTTTTTGCGGAAAAGGTAAACTATCGTAAAAATTGTCAAGCAAATAGGTTTTACCTCGTCCCACACCTCCCCATAAATAAATGCCTTGCACCGGTGGTATTTTTTTGCTCAGAAAAAGTTTCTGGTATAACATGAAAAACCAAACCTGATTTTGAGGTTTTTGAACGGCTTGTATTAATTTGTCGTATAATAGTTGGGTGTGTTCCACTACTTTTTTTTGAGCCGCATCGACAATAAAATCAGGGCGTTGTAAGTCTTGATAATAACGTTTTAGAGGTGTTGTCATAATGAGTCCTTTATGTTTTGTTGTTTGAATCAGAATTTTACAAGTTTATAATTATAAGAATTTTATTCTATTAATAATAGAATATGGGTTGTTAGATATAAATTCAATCCTTGTTAATGCCGAATTGTGATAAGTCAAATCCGTGGTCTTCTTCTAATGTGTAAAAACGGAATTCATCATCATAATAAAGGATTGTGGCTTATTTTTATCCGTATGTTTAATAATGGCATTGACACAAGAAATAGAAACCTTACTTGCGACTTTTGAGCGAGTTACAAAGGCGGAAATGATGCTCATCGTGGGATTTAATGACAGGGGCATTTACACCAGAACAATGTGGCAAGTGTAGTAATAATTGCTGGGCTTTTAGGGGCTATGTTAATTGCTTCAGTCCAAACCAATCAACCAGTCGTCATCTGGGGTGTTAAATTTGAAATTATTTTGTGGTTTGTTTTTCACCCTGTTTTTTCGC
>CAYFOB010000771.1:0-1953 GCA_964344525.1 uncultured Thiomargarita sp. | reverse complement strand
TCTTTCTCGTTTTCTGAAAAAGACTTTTCATTTTTTCCAAAACAGCCTCTTAGTGGAAACTAATTTGTATTTTCGGGATGGTGCATTGCCTTTACGCGATGTGACCTTAACCAATGTAGGAAACAAAGTATTAATTGCTATTGTGGAAGTCAAAACAGGAGGCGAAGTCGTTGTTCGAACAGACGCTTATGAACAAAATTTACAAAATTGGTAGGAGTCCATCTTGTGACATTGTGCTTGCCGATAAAACCGTATCTGGGCATCATGCAGAACTTATTATTACTGAGGATGGTAGCCTCTTTTTATCTGATACTAATAGCAAGCATGGGACTTTTGTCCTTCAATCCGGACAATTCAATAAAATTCAACAATCCTACATTACTCAACAAAACACACTCAGATTTGCTCATTGTGAAATTTCTGCTAAAGAGTTGCTTGAATACATTCACCTGAAATCCATGCAAGAAGTGAGAGAAAAACAGTTGCTACGTTGCCCCAATTGTTTGACAGTCAAAGAAGCTGGACAACCCTGTCAGGTTTGTGCTCACAAAACAAGAGGATATCATGGATAATTTATCAAGACCCATTATTGCACTTATTTTTATCGGTGTGGCTATCGTTACCATTACCATTTTAACGTTTGCTCTGCCAGATAAAATGGCTGAAATTATTTTGGATCGTCATTCAGAGATTTATCCGTTTACTATTCAAAATGCCATGATCGTTCTCTTTTTTGTTGGCTTGGGTGAATTGTTTGTACGCTGGCAGGATTCGCTTCAGGAAATGGCTTACCTAAAAAAAAGGTATTTACCCGAAGATGATCGTACAGTATTACAAGCACACGATTTAGCAAATCATGTCACACGTTTGCAAAGTGACACAAAGCGTCGAAGTGGTTTTTTGCCAAAAATACTTTATCGTTGCATTTTGCAATTTCAGGCAACCCGTTCGGTGGAACAGGCGAATGAAATTATGAATTCGATGGCAGACATTTATTTTCATCAAATTGAGATGAAATATAGTATTCTGCGTTATATCGCTTGGGTTATTCCCACTTTTGGTTTTATTGGGACAATCGTTGGTATTGCCGCGGCACTAAACGCTGTGGATCCTGCAAATTTGGATTTGCTAGAAGTCACGTCCAGTCTAGCAGTCGCCTTTAATACAACACTGATCGCCCTTTTGTTGAGTGCAGTGCTGGTATTTTTTATTCACATTATTCAGGAAATGGAAGAAAGAAGTTTGAATGAATCTGTCAATTATTGCCTAGCCAATTTAATCAATCGCCTTTATGTGGCTGAATAGATTATGCATTATGAATAACGGAAAGCGATTACTTTTAATAAAGACTTATCCTTTTTTAAGCTTTCCGTTATATTCTTCAATGACTAAAAAAGAACTCTCAAACCCACCCAATCGCCACCACATTCACCTCAATGCCATTCACCATTTCAGTGGTTGACAATGTCTCAAGCACAGTTTCTTCTAGCACTGGAATAAATAGGGCAATGGTAACGCTTGATAGCCCTAAATTTTTGGCATAATCAGCCGCTTGTTCTTGATCTAATTCAATTTGATAGCTATCAACAAAACTTTTGACTTCAATAATGCCCTGTTGTTTGCCACAGTGAAGATGTAGATCAACTTTGCCATTACCTGTTGGAAATTCTGGGCTCACCACACATCGTCTTCCCACTGCATCCTTTAGCCAGCTAAACAGATGAAAATGTCCAACCCATTCGGTTAGCTGAAAATCCGTTTTTCGGCGGGGCTGTTCCTTCCAGGGATTAATCCCCTTGGCTTTAAGGCGAGCCAAATAACTTTTGTACCTTGCTAACAAAGCAGGTAGGTTTAACGTCGCAAAAACATCACTCAAATTATCCAATAATTCAATGGCAGGTATCGGCGTTTTTGGTTCCAGAATCTCATCAATCAGCGCATCATAAAGACATT
>CAYFOB010000770.1:0-1957 GCA_964344525.1 uncultured Thiomargarita sp. | reverse complement strand
CACCAGTTATTAAAAGTAATCCGTGTAGTTATTTTCAAAAGCCTTAAGCATAAACAATGAGACGTCCCCATTTTCTTGCTTAAATTTTTTGACCATTTGGCGAAATTCTTTCACCAATATCTCATTATCCATTTCAATACTCCATTAGGTTTATCGCGCACTGCATTCAGTATTTATTCTGCCTTGTTTTTTGAAATACTGGATGAGAAACTAAATTTGTTCCCACGCTCCTACATTTTCTCGTAAAATGTTTGGCTCACAATTCTTGGTAATTCTTCCACCATGTACAGGGGAAGAGAAAGTAGCCTGAATCTCCCAGGGGAACAGGGTAAAGAAATTGGAACATCACAATAAGAAGGTATATCAGCATTAAAACGGACACCATAATCAAGAGTTTTTTCCTTAATAAAAACATGAAGTGACTTAAGAGTTCCCGTTTTTCCTGCCTTAACTTCTACAGGTATAATATTTTGATCAATAGTCCAAATATAATCAATTTCCGCCGATGATTGTCTCTTTTCTCTGCACCAATAAAAAAGCTCTGGTTCCTCATAATAAGATTTGGCATAAAGCAGATGTTGCCCAATAAATTGTTCACAAATTGAACCAGAATTGACTAATGTCATTTTATCAACCGCTTCAATATCTACATAGCTCATGCCACAAGCTTTGGTGAGTAATCCAACGTCTAAAAACAAAGGCTTTTGCATCTTTTCATTAATTTGTGCCCGAAGCGGAACACCATTGGCTGCTGTATGATAAACTGGATAATAAATCCTGGCGAGCTCAAGCAAATGCAATGATTTTTTCAAATCAGCACTTTTTTCATTTTGATCAAAATTGACATATTTTAATTTTTGACCAATTTGAAAAGGGAGTTTTTGAAAAACTTTTTGCATCCTGCTATGATTAAACCGTCGCCCATATTTACTAAAATCATCCCGATAAGTTAACAATATGGACTGCTTTATCATGTCAACCTCTAGCAATGAACCTGTCTCATTATATACCTGGACAGCCTCTGGCATGCCGCCGATGGCAAGATAAAGTTTAAGCATCCTCATTAATTCATTATGAACAGCAAGCGGAAATAACGTGTTATAATCATACTGTTCAACAAACTTTCTTATTGATTCTTTTCCAATGCCATCCAAAAATTCCTTAAAGTTTAATGGACCTAAATGCATGTATTCAATTCTACCAACAGGCATTGAAAACGAATGCTCTTCAAGAACAAACTCCAATAAAGAACCAGCAGCAATAACATGAAGTTGGGGCAAAATTTCATAAAAATAACGTAGAGTTGCCAATACCGATGGGGCAACCTGTATTTCATCTAGGAAAAGAAGCGTTTTACCAGGCACCACTTTTTGTGAAGCTTTCAGTTCAAGCAAAGTAATAATCTGCTTTGGATCTTTTGACTGAAAGCATGCAATATAATCATCATTGAGCTCAAAATTGATTTCCAAGAGCTCTAAAGCATACGAACGTGCAAACAAGCGGACAAGATATGATTTGCCAACTTGCCTAGCGCCCCTGATGACAAGCGGTTTTCGTGTTTTTTTGCCTTTCCAATGACCTAGATAATCCAACCCAGTTCTTTTCATGCAATCTCCTCATAATATTTATAGCTAATAAAATATCTCATTTTTAGTATTTTTGTAAAGGTACATTTATCTTACACACGCTATTCCCCACATAATTAACATTTTGATTTAATTATATTTTCTTGTTCCCACGCTTGCCTAGTGGGAACAATATATTTAAGAAGGGCACCATCAAAACCGACATTTTTGCTGTGGTTTATCCCTTCTTAAATATAATCCTTGTAGTTATTAAGATTACGGGTCAATAAACGGATTAATCATATTGACCCGTAATCCGCTCTACTCAACCCATAAACTCACGACAACAAATAACTATACCGCTCCCGCCTTTCCAACCCAATCTGACGCCA
>CAYFOB010000769.1:0-1958 GCA_964344525.1 uncultured Thiomargarita sp. | reverse complement strand
TTCATCAAATGGTTGAAGAATTGAGAGGCAAAAGGGTTCAATCAACTGAAAATGTTAAAAAAATCGTTGGGGCAAAACCATTTTCTTCTTAGGAACGTGCATGAAATAACTTCGTCAAGACCTGCCAGGGTAATAAAAAACCTGGCAGGTCAAAGGCACTGCCGAATTTTGGCTTGACCTACACCATGATATAAGTTTTACCATCAGGCTTTATTTCATACCTTTCCTTAACTGAACTGTATCAATTTTGGTTGGGTCTGATTAGGCCAAACGAGTCGCACTAACTACAAGGATTACTTTTAAAAAAGGGTTATCCACGAAAACTGAAAAGGGAGTTTAAAACTCTGTTCAAAAAAATTAAAGCAGGTGTGTATGATTTGAAAATTGACACTCATACCATCCGAATTATTGTTCTCAATAACATGCCCAAAACGGAAAAAAATGCTGTTTGGCAATTATTCATTGTTTTTTTTAACTACAAAAATAATAAATAGTATGTATAAATAAATTATATTGGTTATCAGACAGATTTTGATTTATTATTATACTAAATTTCTGTCGTTGTTTTTTTGGTTTTGACTTATCCGCAGCAATCCTTGTAGTTAAAATGGGTTTTGACTTATTATAACTGATGTTACGCACTTTGCTTCAGCATGCGAGTACAACGGATTACGTGGATAAACGGATTAGCACTTAGCGTTGGAACAAGGCTGCGTAACATCAGTTATAAAATCTAATCCACACAACCATAAGAGTATTTAATCATAAAAAAATACATATAAAAAGGCTAAAATAATGATTGATTGGCACCACTTATTTGGGTGGACTTTAATGGATTATTTTACAAATTCCAATTATCGTATCGAATTGGAAAAAGATTTATCAACCAAACCACAATTTTTAGATGTGGTTATCATTGAAGAATCAACAGGTTCACCACCTACCCAGTTACCTGATGGTTTAGAAAATTTATCGAAACACAATTTATTGACTTACAAATCTTTACAAGAAGCGTTAGATACCTTAGTTATCGCAGAATTGTTGGGATATTATATTAATTATCGAAAGCTCTTGAATCCCAAGGAGTGGGACAATTTACCTCTTTCTGATTTTCGACTATACGCGGTGACGACTCGTTATCCACGAAAACTGAAAAGGGAGTTTAAAACTCTGTTCAAAAAAATTAAAGCAGGTGTGTATGATTTGAAAATTGACACTCATACCATCCGAATTATTGTTCTCAATAACATGCCCAAAACGGAAAAAAATGCTGTTTGGCAATTATTCAGTGGCAATTCAGATGGCTTTAAATATGGTAACAAACATTATCAATGGCGTTATCCGCCTGCTGTTGCCATGCTCGAACAATTGTTAAAACTGTATCAACAGGAGGGTATTGAAATGCCTTATACTTTAGAACAAGCTTGCTTGGAATGTGCTAGACATACTCTAGCCTCCATGCCTCCAACAGAAAGATTAAAGGGGTTGTCTTTACCAGAAATTATTCAACAATTTTCACCTAATGAGGTGATTAAACAATTTTCACCTAATGAGGTGTTTAAACAATTTTCGCCACAGGTGATTAAAGAATATTTGGCTGAACTTGAGCAAAAAAATACTAGCGCCAAATAAAAATTTAAACCTTGTTCGCTTATTTGTGCAAATCCTGCAATAGGGACCTGACAGCCACCTTCTAAACGCTTATTCATGGCACGTTCTGCGGTCACTCGTTGTTGCGTTGGAATATCATTTTGTCGACATTCGATGCCTATAGCAAAATGCTTGATCGGGCTCAAGAATTTGTGTCAAGGATAAGCAGGTTATTGATCGTCGCAGATGCAGGCGGAGGGTCAATGCCATAAGTTAATAAAAACAAACTTTAAAAACAAACTATTATACTGTAGGTTGGGTTACGTTTTTTTGCGGCGCAAAAAAATCTAACCCAACCTACAAAATAT
>CAYFOB010000768.1:0-1961 GCA_964344525.1 uncultured Thiomargarita sp. | reverse complement strand
GTGCAAAGCAACGCTTTGCGACTATGGTTTGTGAACAAGAGTGCGTAACATCAGTAAATAAAGTTATCAATTCCTTAATTAAGCAAGATATAGAAATTTCCCAAAAGATTGGACTGACTCAGTCCGTCCAACTTGTCTCTTAATAATTGATGTTACGCACTCTCGTTCTTAGCGAAGGCGTGGGAATGCCGTGTGGACGCGCCAGCGTCCTGAGAATCTTGCATAAACAGGACGCTGGCGCGTCCACAATGGGTTCCCACGCCTTTGCTAGGAACCAGAACGAAAGTGGGTTGCGTTGGGATCAGTCGCATCAGGTAAGAAAAAACAATGAAATCTCAAATTTTGACAATCGCATTATGTAGCCTCATACCATTCACTCAAGCTGAACAAACTTGGTGGCAAAAACGTCAGGCACGAAAAGATATTTATTATCCTCACAATAAACACGAAAAAGTCATGCAAAAAAAAGGGGATTCTTGTTTGCTTTGCCATACTTTCGCTAAAACAAAGATTACTGAGCCTGCGTTATTAGGTCAAATTGATCTCATTGCCAACGAACCCCTGGCTGCTATTTGTCACGAGTGCCACAAAACAAATATTGAAGCGCCTTGGGATTGTCGAATTTGTCACCCGGATCCCTCAACAATTTGGCCAAAAAATCATCATTTTGATTATATCAACCAACATGGGACAAACACTAAATTGGATGAAGCCAGTTGTCAAACGTGTCATATTGATCTTAAATTTTGTACAGATTGCCATTTTCGACGAGGCACACACCCTTTAGGTTATCGCAGTTGGCATGGATTAGATGTGCGTACCTCGGCATTAAGTTGTGGGCGTTGTCATGCAGGGATGTTTTGTCAACGATGCCATCGCGGAGGGGGACGATGAAAGCAAACATCATTTTGTGCCTAGTGATACTCAGTGGTTGCGGTGGTGATGATAGCAACCAATCGGTTGCAACGAAGCTTATTCTTGATGCCACACATGGTGCCGCTTATGGATTAACAGATTGTAGCGCTTGTCATGCCATAACCATCATCCATAAAAACGCACCGGTTATACGCGATATGGTTGCCAACAAGGGGTTTGCGACTTGTATGGGATGTCATGGCGATAATGGTACGGGAAAAAATAGGCAATGTGCTATTTGCCACAATACCACAGATTTACCTCATGCCCCTTGGCAAACTGGGCAATTTTCCCATGATTTTGAGACAACAATGACTGATAAAGATTGTGTAACTTGTCATTATAGTTCGGATATGAATGGTGAATTTATTGCTCAGATTGATTTAAGCGCAAACAACATTAGCGAATTTTGTTTAGGTTGCCACAATCGGGGTAATCCGCAGCTAGTCACAGAACAAGCATATGATCACCCTTTAATCGCCATGGAAGACAATTATCGTTTTATTGATAAGCATGGTTGGGTAGATGGCGTTGGTAATCGAACATACAGCGGATTGCGCCGAAATTATGAATACCAAAGCTTAGTAGATTGCACTGATTGTCATGCCATGCACGGCACCGATAATCCAGGTTTGTTGATTGATGAAGTTCGTAAAGGTGCCTCAAAATTAGAACCAACAACACAAAATTATAGTGTTAGTGTGGAAAATGGCAATTATGCTCAACTTTGCGTATTATGCCACCAAATGACAACGATTTTGGAAGACGGCGATAAAAATGTGGGTAATGGCTTATCAGGGGTACATGCGATTAGCGGTGATTGTCGTTCTTGTCATTCTCATGGAGAAGCGGTGCAGGCGGGATTATAAGTACCCGT
The DNA here is from genome assembly GCA_964344525.1 of uncultured Thiomargarita sp. GTDB lineage: Bacteria > Pseudomonadota > Gammaproteobacteria > Beggiatoales > Beggiatoaceae > CAYFOB01. The sequence continues at coordinate 169 of CAYFOB010000768.1, read as the reverse complement.
TCACAAGTTTTACCACATTTTGGAGTCGCCCAGCTTAGCTAAATTGGTGGATGACGCGCAGCGATTCCACCCTACGATCTAAGGGTAATGGAGAGTATTGTAGCATGTTACGCACTCTATTTCTAAAACCCATGAATAACTACAAGGATTACTTTTAAAAAAGGATAAA
>CAYFOB010000767.1:0-1964 GCA_964344525.1 uncultured Thiomargarita sp. | reverse complement strand
CCAAACCGATTACAACGCGCCACATTGCGTGATTCTTTGGTAACAAGATTACGCAAACTCATTTTCGGCTCGACAATGACTGCGGTGGTTATCGTGGGACCGCCAGGCTGTGGACGCACAACATTGCTGCATGAAACTTTTTACCGCTATCTTCAAGAACATGAAGGCAAAACGACTCCCGCAACAATTTGGCATATTGATCCTAACCGCGTGATTGCTGGTATGAGCATTGTGGGCATGTGGCAACGGCGGTTTGAATCTATTTTGGAGTATATCATCCAGAGCAAAAAAAATGCCCGCGCTAATACCCGCCCCCGCCTATTTGTTGATAACTTAGTCGCCTTATTCCGTATCGGTAAAAGCGCCCAAAACTCATTAACCCTTAGTGATGTGCTAAAACCTTACTTAGAGCAACGCGCACTAACCTTTATAGCAGAAGCCAGTCCAGAAGAATGGAATGTGGTGATGGAAACGGATCGCCGTTTTGCGGATTTATGTCAAGTATTCCGCCTTGAAGAACCCAACCTGGCAGAGACTGCTCGTATCACACTTAAGGAACGAGCACGTTTGGAACAACAACATGAATGCGAAATTGAAAATGATGCAATAGAACGTGTATTTGCTCTGACACATTCTTTGTTACGAAACACTGCCATGCCCGGTAATGTGGTGAATTTTCTTGAACGGCTTGCGGCTAAACATCGTCATGACAAAGTGGGCATTGCACAAGTTGAAGCAGCAATGAGTGAAATCAGTCGCATGGCTAGCGATTTATTAGATCGTCAAAAACCCTTAGGCAAAGAAACGATCCAACAAGCCCTCTCTGCCCAACTGATTGCTCAACCTGAAGCAGTTGACTGTTTAGTCAATGTGGTACAAACAATTAAGGCCGGGCTACAAGACCCTAAAAAACCAATGGCCACTTTGCTTTTTATTGGTCCCACCGGGGTGGGAAAAACACAAGCCGCTAAGGTATTAACCCACTATTTATTTGCTGATGAATCGCAACTGATACGGCTAGATATGAACGAATTTGTGACAGATGCTGATGTTGGGCGGTTGATTGGTAGCTGGGGACGCCCAGATGGTTTGTTAACAACACAAGTACGTCACCAACCTTTTTGCATTTTGCTATTGGACGAAATTGAAAAAGCGCATCCAGCAATACATGACTTATTGCTACAAGTATTGGGAGAAGGGCGGCTTACTGACGCATTAGGACGCACCACCGACTTTACGAACACCATCATTATCTTGACCTCTAATTTAGGAGCAGAACAAGCCAGTCGTCACACCGGATTTGTCGAAAGAGACTCACAAAACCAAGCCACAAGCTATCGTGCTGCTGTTGAGGACTTTTTTCGCCCAGAACTGTTAAATCGTATTGATCGCATGGTAGTGTTCAAAGCCTTACAACTACAAGATGCCATAGCCATCACCCGTCTACAACTGAACAGTTTATTACAACGCGATGGCTTTGTACGACGGACAACGATACTGAATATTTCAGAACAGGCCTTAGTAGAAGTCGCACGACGAGGATTTGATGCCGTCTTAGGGGGACGTGCTATTAAACGTGCTATTGAGCGCGACTTAACAGCTTTAGCAGCAAAGCAGTTAATAAAACTCAACGCAACGCAACCGATTTTGTTGGATATTGATTGGGGGGAAGAACACCTACAACCACACATCACCCCCCTAATTCCCGCGCCACAAGAAAAAAATATAAACACACTGATTGAACAATCAATGACATTGGAAAGTGTGAGTAGTCTTCTCGAATTTGTCACCAACGTGCGGCAACGGCTTTATGCCTTACGAGATAGAGGAGATGTTGATATAATGGAAACTACCGAAAAGGCGCGGTTGCTGTTGACAATGCAAGAAACGGTTTTTGACATTAAAGAACAAATATAGCTTTTCAGAAAAATATTTTGCTTTTATTTTAAGAAGTTAAGTGACCT
>CAYFOB010000766.1:0-1964 GCA_964344525.1 uncultured Thiomargarita sp. | reverse complement strand
GTGCCACCATCAAGTCTATTAAAGACGATGGGATGGTATCCACTTCATCAATCAATAAGATAAGTGGACGATCCCATAATCCTTCCTCTTTTGAGAACAGTTGATAAAAGTCATCCCAATTTTTGACAGAAGGGTGTCCTGGAAAACGTCTCAATATTAATCTGCTAAAAGCGTCTGGGAAAGAAGCCTGTTTTTTTGGAAAATCGATTTCTTTTAACTTACCCAATGAAAAATTAAAAACCGCAAATTCTGTCGGGTATTTCAGTTCAATGGCTTGTTGTATTTGTCTCATCAGCCAAGTTTTGCCCGTTTGTCGGGGTGCCCAAATGGTGAAATAATGTCCACCTTTTTCATCTGGGCTACCAATAAGCTGTTGAACCCCACTTTCAATCAGTGCCTGACGTGGGACACAAAAATGCGCTTTACAATTAACTGGACCGTAAGAGTTAAAATGTCTCATTATTGACTCCGATATTATAGAAAAGCAAAAATCCGTTGTCACTATTTCCTACACACCATGTTTAAGCAAAAAGGTGTGTAGGACGCCCCCACAAAGCTAACAAGCACTTTTCTTCAGATATCGTGTCATAATATCTGACACTTTACTTTTGACCGTTTTGTGCGCAAATTTGTCAATGATCCAATGTCCTAACCGGTATAAATCGTTGGTGAATTTGACCTTATCAATAACAACACTACAATTTGTGTTGTCAAATCTACCCTTAACAACTAAGGTTGAGGTGTCTGAATACAGTATAAAATCAACCTTTATCCAACCTCTTTCAATGACATGTTGCCGATTTCTTAAACGAACATTAATTTCAAATGGACTGTATGCACCCTCACCGATATTAACCATAAATTTACTCAAATGCGATTTTTTCTCATTTCCAACGCAGATATGATCGCAGATTTTTTGCGCTTCAACATGTAAATCTCGTGACAATGTTATGTCCAATAAGTTAACCCACCCTGCCAAACAGGTTTGTGATACTGCCAGCAAAATGGCCAGCAAAAAATGTTTTAAGTATTGCATCAATCTTCTCCTATTAAGTACACCACTACAATTTTACATCACTGTTAAAAATGGCTAAAATAGATTTTGCGATTTCAAGTTGATTTTTAAAATCATTTTTCTTTGTTTTATTTTTTAAATCAATCACCAGCTCCTGTAAGGTTGGGCTAAAAGAATCCAAATCCAAACTTGAAACCATGTTTTGAATCTTTGGTAAAAATTTTTGCTCGTCTTGAAAAGTCAATTTTGCATATAAAATCCAATAACAAATTATGCCTAATTGATGGTAATCTCTTCTTTTTTTAGATAAAAACCAGTTTCCAGTTGCTTCGTTGGCATTTTTTAAACCTTGTTGAAATAAATTGCGAAAAGGTTCATTGCTTTCCTCTTTGAAACCTGCCCGAGTTGTATTTGGAAGAATCAATGTTTGTTGAAAAGTCAATTGAACATTCTCAGATTTATAAACAAAATCCTCATGGAAAAACAAAGCAATTGAAACTGTCAAAACCAAAGCCATAGCATATGCTATAGTGAAAGATGAAAAATTATTAATTGGCAAATAACGAAAAATGTCAAATTTGTTTGGACTTGGTTTAAATTTAAATTGTTGAGTAATTTGCTTCTTTTCTATGGGGCTGAGCTGGCAAGCCCCTTCTGAAAATTGCAAAGCCGGTGGCATTTCTTTGTCAAATCGAATTGGGATGTTGCTTGCTTTACCGTCAAAACTTTGAACCAAGAGTGATTGATTCTCTTTGAAACAGAGACGCAAACGATCATCCAATTTCCAAACCAGCTCAGGATTTTTTTTCAAATAAATTGGATTAAATTCTAATAATCGGCAACCATGTTTTTTTGATGATTCTAAAAAAGCGTCTTTGAGACGCGGATTAATATTATTCAGAGGCTGTTTTGGAAAAAATGAAAAGTCTTTTTCAGAAAACGAGAAAGA
>CAYFOB010000765.1:826-1974 GCA_964344525.1 uncultured Thiomargarita sp. | reverse complement strand
GTCTTCAGAACCGTGCGTGAGAATTTCTATCTCACACGGCTCCTCTAGTAAATGATTTTTCCTAATCATTTAGGTTTACCTCCGAAAATTATGGCCTTTATTCGGCCAAGCAACCCTTTGTTCTTTTCTTTATTGATGCTGTTTGTATTTACAGCATGAAGCTGGTCATGGCAATGTCTGTGTAATAAAGCTAAATTTGAATATTCATCTTTTCCACCATTAACTCTAGCTTTTATATGATGAGCTTCAATTAAATCTTCATTTTTAAACTCACCATCGCATACAGGACACTTACCGTTTTGTTTCTTTAACATCTTAGCCTTTGATGGACTGATATTACCGTATCCTTTAGCAAGGCGTTTTGCCCAATAGGGCGTGTCGCCATCGTAGTATGATCTATTGGTTTGGACTTTGATATAGCTACCTGCGGCTACGTTAGATTGTGTGTGCCATTGTATTTTGACATTTCTAGTTATAAAGTCCCATGAACGATTCCTTCCAAAGGAAAAGTATTTTTCCTTAATCCATTTTTTGTTTTTATTGGAATGTCTTCTACAAGCCCACTGCCATAATCTTTCCCACAGATAATGATCTAATGCAGCAAAGGTCTCACCAGAGACTACATACCGGTAATAATTAGCCCATCCTGTTATGACAGGATTTAGTCGTTTAATTAATTCATCTTGAGATGCTGATTTCATTTGTCCAATAATCTCAGCTATATTTTCCTTATGTTTTTGCACTTTATCTTTAGATGGTGTGATTTTAAGTATTACTTCTTTTTCTACCTTTTTCTTACCATCTTCAGTTTTCAACAGAGCCTTTTTATAGTTGCCCTTAATCTTATTGTTTTGGTAATGTTTAATATTGAACCCTAAGAAGTCAAAGCCGGAAGTGGTATGAATTATCTTGGTCTTTTCTTCTGACAATTCCAATCCTCTTTTGCATAACCACTCTTGGATTAACTCTTTGGCTTTTTCAATGACTTCTTTTTCATGATGCAATACCAAGAAATCGTCTGCGTATCTTACTACTCGCAATTGACCTCTTCTTACCTTATTTTTCCAGCCAGATATCTCTCTCATCGCAGCTATTAAATCCGTTTCAAGCTTATCTAGTGCAATATTGGCAAGTAAAGGTGAGATAAT
>CAYFOB010000765.1:0-711 GCA_964344525.1 uncultured Thiomargarita sp. | reverse complement strand
CTGACTTGTGCATTTAAATATATCTTAATTTGCATCTTGTGCCGACATTGCAGGTCTAAATCCATAGCTATTTGATTCAAACTCTGCTTCAGCTCTGGGTTCCATTACTGTTTTAACTACATTTTGAATGACTCTATCTTCCTGAGTGGGAATGCCCAAAGGGCGCAGCTTACCATTTGATTTAGGAATATATTTCCTCCTTAATGGTTTAGCTTTATAATTATCCCACTCCTTAAGTGCATCACTTAATACTTTCTCGACTAAATCCCTACGTTGTTTGGGTGTTTTATATTTCTTTCCATCAACACCCGCTGAACGTTTACCACTATTATCTTGGGTCACTCTCCTTACACTTAGAATAATAGTAGCTTTAGAACGGCTAAGTAATTTTGCCAATTTCTTGGCCCTTCTATGTTGACCAGCTTTGGTTGCCTTGTAAATTCGCTTTTGCAAGTTGAAAATATTTCGTTCAACTCTTTTCCAGTCAAGACTGGGCCAATCCCATTCAGGATTTCTATAATCTCCATTTTTAAGGAAATTATTTGACAATTTAGGTAGCACATCACTACCCGCAGATAAGTTGAAATGTGCAATAAACTGTCGATGTTTCTTAACATCTATTTCATTGCTCATTGAAATATCCTCAGTAATTACTATAAGTATCTATCACGTTATTGTGAAATAACACCTGTTACTAACAAACATACAAAG
>CAYFOB010000764.1:689-1975 GCA_964344525.1 uncultured Thiomargarita sp. | reverse complement strand
TTTTATTAAAATATCATAATATTCTAATTAACTAACTTGAACATCGAGTTATACTAACCGTTTGTATGGCACAGGCGGCACAATGATGACAACTGGCATTAAACAAGCCCTTAGTGTACCAGTACCAGAAGGCTCGATACGCTTAGTCACCTTTTTGACGGATGGTTATATTGGTAATGAGCATGAAGTTTTGGGTTTGATTAAAGAAATCATTGGCTCTGCCCGCTTGTTTGCCTTTGGAGTGGGGGCAGGTTTGAATCGCTTTTTATTGTCAGAAATGGGACATGTGGGACGTGGATTTACGCGCTACATGGATCCAACCGAAGATGTGCAAACAGTCGCCAAAGAACTTGCGCAACGCTTGCAATCACCCGTTTTAACAGATATTACAATTGATTGGGGAGACTTACAACCAACACAATTGATGCCCCAAATCATCCCCGATTTATTTGCAGGAGAAAGCATTCGCATTCAAGGACGTTATGCCAAACCGGGACGTTATGTGGTAAAAATCAAAGGACGTGTTAATGAACGCGCTGCGACTTTACCATTAGAAATCTTTTTTCCAGAAAAAAGTGAACAAGGAGAAGCCATTGCATTGATTTGGGCACGTTCAGCCATTAAAGAAAACATGCTATTACTGAATAGCTCGGAAAATAGGCGCTCACAGCAAATTTCTGATAACGAGTTAAAACAACAAGTGACGCAATTAGGGTTAAATTTTTCCTTAGTCACCCAATGGACTGCTTTTGTCGCCGTATCGGAGAAAAAATATAACCCCAACCCTGGGTACACACCCAATCATGAGATACCACTACCCATGGTAGAAGGCGTGAGCAAACAAGCTTATGGTTCAGCGCCGGCAGTCAATTCAGCGGAGAGTTTTAGTGGCAGTGGTGTTCCTGAACCAGCAACGGTATTTGGCTTATTTTTGATTGTGATAATTTTAGGAATTTTTTTGATGAGGCGGGCTAAGGCAATTGCGTGAAAATGAGTACAACCGCATTTTGGAGTCGCCCAGCCGCGCTTTGGGCATGCTTTGGACTCCAAAATACCCGAAAATTAAGGAAAACCTATTGTGTCCATTGAAAAAGGTGTACTTTATATTGTCGCCACCCCCATTGGCAATTTGCAAGATTTGAGCCCCCGCGCCCAATCCGTTTTGCGCCAAGTCAATTTGATTGCGGCTGAAGATACTCGCCACAGTCGTCATTTATTAAACCATTTTAATATTGCAACACCTTTGCAATCTTTACATGAGCACAACGAGCGGTCAATCTCCAAGG
>CAYFOB010000764.1:0-679 GCA_964344525.1 uncultured Thiomargarita sp. | reverse complement strand
TGCGCTTACAGAAAGGCGAAAGTATCGCGTTGATCAGCGACGCAGGTACGCCATTGATTAGTGATCCTGGTTGTTATTTGATACAAACAGCGCTTGCCGAACAACTTGCTGTTGTCCCCATTCCTGGTCCATCTGCCCTAATCAGCGCCCTATCGGTGGCAGGATTTCCGGCTGATCGTTTTGTCTTTGAAGGTTTTTTGCCCGCTAAAATGCTTGCCCGTCAGCAACGCCTAAAAAAATTATCAGAAGAATCAAGGACTTTAGTCTTTTATGAAGCCCCACATCGCCTTCTTGATTGTCTCAATGACATGGCACAAATCTTTGGCGATGAGCGAGAGGCTGTTTTAGTGAAAGAATTAACTAAAGTCTTTGAAACCGTTTATCGAGACAATTTAGTGGGCTTAGTCAATTGGTTAAAGACAGAAATAACGCGGCAAAAAGGCGAATTTGTGTTAGTTGTAGGTGGCGCACCTAATAATAAATCTCTGAATCCAGAAGCAGAGCGCATTTTTCACATCTTACGCAAGGCGTTGCCAAATAAAAAGGCTGCTAAGTTAACCAGTGAAATCACCGGGGTTAGCAAAAATGCTTTGTATGCACTTGGGACTCCGAATAACTTAATATGTGATGTTACGCAAAACCCATGAATAACTACACGGATTACTTTTAATAACTGATG
>CAYFOB010000763.1:0-1985 GCA_964344525.1 uncultured Thiomargarita sp. | reverse complement strand
TACAATTGACTGGACCATAAGAATTAAAATGTCTCATTATTGATTCCTTTAAACCTGAGTTGGGTTAGAAATAGGGTGGGATGAGCTATCTATAAAAAAGGGTAAGGGTTTATCCCTTTTAAGTTGAATTTTCAGGTAGCGAAGGGAAACAGATGCCCAAAGCGCTGCTTTGGACTCCAAAAGGATAGCTCATTGTTGAGCTTTAGTACGCCAACTATCCAGAGTTTTCTGAAAGCTTTTGTAATTCAGGTACACTTCATTAAAACCGGAATCTGCTTTAGCTTTCTGTTCCAAAACTTTCAGGGTGGTTTGACGTAATATCTTCAAGACAGGCTGCGGAAATTTGATCACTTTCAAGCCTGTTGTTGACTTCAGCGTCTGAAGCGCTTGTGCGTTTTTTGATTCAAATTCCCTATAAATCCAATGGTGAGTATTAGTCGCCACGATTTTTATGATTTCTTGCAAATCATTTGGCAGTTTTTCCCACGCTTCTCGGTTTATAAGCAATTCCAAAGTCGTGCTGGGTTCATGCCAGCCTGGGTAATAATAATATTTGGCGGCTTTGTGTAATCCTTTTTTCTTGTCATAATAGGGTCCCATCCATTCTACAGCATCAATTGTGCCATTTTCCAATGCTTGAACAAGATTATCCATTTGGGTTGGAATAGCGCCTATTTGGACAAGCACCTCTCCAGCAATACCAGGCAACCGAATTTTTAGCCCTTTAAAATCACTCATTGAATGAATTCTTTTATTAAACCAACCGCCCATTTGCATACCTGTGTTACCCATGGGAAAGGGTATGATATTGTGCGAGCGGTAATATTTTTTCCATAAATTCAAACCCTCACCATTCTTTAACCAAGCCAGGTGTTGTTTAGCATCCATTCCGAAAGGAACTGAAGCCATGAATTGTGCGGCAGGAATTTTATTTATCCATAAATAGGAGACGCTATGCCCCAGTTGCACTTCTCCTTTTGAAACAGCCTCAAAAACATTGAGTTTTTTATCGACGAGAGTTATGTTGAGACGGTTATTACTGATTTTCTGGACATCTTCAATAAAGCGTTTGATGCCTTGTGTTAAGATATCTAATTCAGCTGGCCAAATACTCACCATTTTCCAATCAAGTGATTGCTCTTCAATAGGCGCTACTAGTGGTAATGCTTTTTGAGGCGTAGGCTGTGCGTTCTCTTGAGTCATTTTAGGGTTAGTCACACAGGAACTCGCAAGCAATAGGAAAATAGCCAACAATAAATTTTTCATGTATTGTTTCTCCATTTATTAACCCCTGAATAAAGGATAAGTCAAAACCTTTTAGCTTATGGTTTATCCTCACAACTATAGTTGTCCCAACCCAATTTGCACACTCCGAGAATTAGGCGTAATCCGCCGATCTTCCGCCACAAAAAACCAAACATCACATTCAATCATTTTTTTGCATAAACCTATTAAAAACTTTGAATGACCGTCATCGACGAAAGAATACCAGCCTTTTTGTACGATAATACGAGAAACTCGCAAAAATTCTTCTTGTTCCTTGTCTTCCATATTAATAAATAGCTCAAACAATTTACCTTCTATTTTTTTCAAATATCGTTCACACATTTCCGGAAAAGTACCATTATTATTCCGAACATCCGTCAGCACTTGCCAAATTTCCCACGGACTACCACCAAAGCTCTCCCAAATCATTTCTGCATCAAAGGTGGAAACCCCTTCTTCTTTAAGCCAAGCCAGCGTCGTTGTTTTATCAAAATGATCAAGCAATTGAAAGCGAGAGGTATTCGCCAATTTAGAGCTTTGGTACAATTCTTCAATAAAGTAGCTATCAGATGTTGCACAAACAACATGCGCCAAATGTTTTGTTTTGCTCATTTCAATGAAGAAATTAAAGAGTTCATCAATCAAATAACGTTCGCCGTTCAGGTATAGCTTTTCAGAAAAAGATGTTGGTCTTTAATTTTAATTTTGGCTATAATTAG
>CAYFOB010000762.1:0-1990 GCA_964344525.1 uncultured Thiomargarita sp. | reverse complement strand
GCGTTTCGCGGACAAGTGGTGTACTCAATTCCAAAGGATTTTTTACCTTAAACCATCAACCCAAACCTGCCAAGTCAAGCTCGACTGTGCCTGGCAGGTATTTTTGTTAAACAGGAATAAAATCATGCCTTTTTCATCTCATTTGACACAACTATTGCTATGTGGGGTTTTAATATCTTGCACAGCACAAGATATTATTGCCCCCCCAAAGCAATATCAAATACAAATTAAGTTACCAACCGATTTTGTGACTCTATTCGGCGATACTTTAGCGCGAAAAATGGTTTTGGTTGGTTGCGAAAATGCCAAAATCATCTCAAAAAATAATCAGACCTTTTACGCCAATTGTTCAAAGAAACCAACTTCTTTACAAATCGAAGGTTTTCTGCGCATTAGAGGTGCTACCCAAAAGGGTAACACCCTCATTTTTGAACCTAACTCCTTACATCTTTTTTCTAAAGAAATCCCCCTTTCAAACTTATCAAAAAATGAAATCAATGGAATTTCTTTTGACAACAACCAACAATGTGATTATGACATCAATGGAAACAATATTTCCTTTCACTACAAATGTGTTGGCAAAAGATTCTTTTTTCCAAATGCCACCGTTAAAGAATGTGGCTTTAAAGGCACACTTTCATTAGAAAATCTGATACAGGGTTCTTTACAGCTGACAAAAATAGAATCTCCACTTGTCAAAGTACACCCCAAGATTAAACCAAATCATAACAACTTGCAGAGCGGTGCTTATGCTGTTATGCAATATGACAATATGGAAGCTTGTTGTAACAGTAATAATGGCTTTAGGCTGGGCTACTACCCAATACCATTAAATGCTAAACCATGCGCTTATTTTAGCTTGTATGATGAAATAGAGGCAAAACGGGTGAGTCGATGTACACAAATTGACTTTGGTAAAGAGACTCCTTCACTTGCTTTTGAACCTCAAATGTTTCATAAACATCAGGTGTATAGTGGTTATACAAAAGGTAGTTGCGAAATATACTGGTTTCCTTTGTTAGAAGATGGAAAAACCATCAATACAACACGCTCTTTGCGAGTATTACGTCAAAACGCCCCCGTTTATTCAGATGCTAGAGGAAATCAGATAAAAACGAGGTTAAAATTTGGTGAACCTTTGGAGGCTTTGAGTATCAGCTCTAAGGATGGGCGTGTGGAAGTCAATCGCATGGGTGATATACCTGGAAATTCGTTGGGATGGATGGATAGAAGTGATTTGTTGTGCAGTATCACTCCTCTTCAAAATGATAAAGGATTAGATCAAAAAGCTTTTATCAATGTGTTCAAAAAAGGAAAAACTCCCGTTCTAGCTTATCCTCATGAGGAAAACAGTGCTTGCCAATGGGGAGGTTGCAAAGAACTCTCACATTTTGAAATGTATTTTATTTTTGCAGAGAGTGAAAAACGTTATTTATTGGCAGAAAATTTCAGTCTATTAAGTGCAGCACCTTTAATTGGATGGGTTGACAAGGACAATATTATTCCATGGAACACAAATGTACAACTTCGCCCGCGTGAGGATGTCAGCTATATTTGGGCTTATCCCGAAGATTCATTGGAGAATGGCATCAAAATAATTGGAGGAAATATTTGGTATCAATTTCCTTTACATCTTCCTGTGTTAGATATCGAATGCGGATATTATCATGTTGCGATACCTGATTGGGCAGAACCACAATATAGGAATAATAATCGAATAACGACAGCTTTTATTCCAATGTCTGAACAAGTGGTAGAGGAAATATGGATATCAAGCAAAGAACTTGATAAGTGGAGAAGTTTATTACGCTCTTTGTTTTACATCCAAAAAAATCTTGGGTTTCAAGAACAAAAAGATGGGTTTATTCGGTTATTAAAAGAAGAAATTGTGGAGATTTTGGGACAACCATTGATTCAGGAAGTGGGCACACTCGGTGATCAGTTACTTGATCGCAAAGCGGCATTACCCATCCGTCAAAATAGTCCCTTA
>CAYFOB010000761.1:0-1991 GCA_964344525.1 uncultured Thiomargarita sp. | reverse complement strand
TTTTCTGAAAAGGTAAAGAGTCTTCTCTCATTTTTTTCCAAAACAGCCTCTAATGAGCAACAAATATTTAACACAAGAGACACTGCCATTACTCAGGCAAGCAATTTCTATTGGCTTATTGTGTGGCACAGTTCATGCGACTTATGCTGAGACGTTCTGTGTTAGTACTGCCACAGAATTACAAAATGCTTTGAATACGACAATAACCAACACTGCAGATGATGAAATCCAGATTGTCCAAGGCACCTATGTCGGTAATTTTACGTATTTGGCTACCGAAGCCAATAGTTTAACCATCAAAGGAGGATATACGGCGAATTGTGCCTCACGAAAGGTAGACGCTACTAATACCGTTTTAGATGGCGATTCTAACGGCATTGTTTTGACATTGACCAGTACCCAAACAGCAGATTTTGTGGTTGATGGAGTAACTGTTCAAAAGGGGGTGGCAGCCACTTTAGATTCAAAAACTGGCGGTTTGTATATTTCCACATCTTATGGAAATGTCATTCTTTCCAATAATCTAATAACGAATAACACAGCTAGTGCAGGATGGCGGAAATTTCCAGGCCACCTACACTCGAAGCAGAGCTTCGATGAATGCATTCCCAAGCAGGAGCTTGGGAACGAGAATAAATAGGTTTTCTCGTTCCCAAGCTCCCGCTTGGGAATGCATGCCCCGAAGCTCCGCTTCGAGTTTTCTTCCAATTTCCGCCCTCCGGCACTAGTTATTCTGGTGAGAGTTATGGTGCATTTTCTAGCACTTGATTTCTTGGACACTATTCCCCATATAGGGAAAAATGTCCAAGAAATATAGAATACATGAATTCGGCGTGTTGGTTGGGCGCTCTACAAAAACGTTAAGACGTTGGGATAAAGAAGGGCGTCTTGTTGCAAAACGTAGCATCTCCAATCAAAGATACTATGATGACTCAGATGTTCGCAAAGTTTTACAATTGGAAGAACAAATTGAGAGAAAAAATGTTGTTTATTGTCGCGTCTCATCAAAAAAACAACAATTTAGACTCCCAATTGGAGGCGATGCGTATTTTTTGTCTAGGTAGGGGTGTTGCCGTCGATCAGTTCCTAACTGAAATTGGTGGCGGGATGAATTTCAAGCGCCCAAAATTTTTAAGATTAATTACTGAAATTTTACAAGGGCAAATATCGCAGCTTTACATAGCGCATAAAGACCGATTAGCACGTTTTGGTTTTGATCTTGATTATTATTTGGCAAGACAAAATAATTGTGAAATTATTGTTGCAAATCAGGAACAATTGTCACCTGAAAAAGAAATGATGGAAGACTTAATGGCTATTATTCATACTTTTTCTTGTCGTATATATGGTTTACGTAAATATAAAAAAATGATTAAAAATGAGGCCAAAGATGAAAAAAGCTAAAAAAGTCACTCGAATTGCGTTTAGTGATGATCTTAATCAAGCCAAATATGATGCCTTGCGTGAAATTGCTAAACGATGTGGAGCTATTCGCACCGAGGTTTGGCGTAATTATGGCTCGATTGGTGGACTTGAGACAAAATTTCGTGCCGTGCGTGACGGATGGATTACAACAGGACATATCAAAAACTTACCACAAAGAATTTGGCGAGCAACCTTAGATTCAACATTAGATAATATCAAAGCTAATAGAGAAGCAGCTAAAGAAAAAGTGGTTCGTCATATCTTTAGAAATATTGATGATAAAGAAAAACGTCAAGAATTATTAAAAAAACTAACAAATGATTCGCTTTGGATTAAGGAATCCTATTTGCGCCGACTCAGGCGAAAATATTGGAAACATGGAAAAAATCATACATTTAACCAAATAGTTTTGGAACCCGGAAGTTATAAGTGTTTCTCGCATAATGGAAAAAATTATATTGAAGTCATCAGCTTAACAAGAGGTAAGCGCATTGCAATTCCTATAAGAACCAATTATTCTATAACCGGACAAATTAAGTTAATCTTGCGTGAGGGTGTGGTTGAGA
>CAYFOB010000760.1:0-1996 GCA_964344525.1 uncultured Thiomargarita sp. | reverse complement strand
AGGCATTCCCAAGCGGGAGCTTGGGAACGAGGCTGCGTAACATCAGTTATTAAGTTCACCTCTTGCCACAGAAAGAACAAAATCAGCAAGTTCATCTGGATCAACTAATATTTCTATTCCATTAATTTCGCCAAAGAACACGAATTTGCTTCACGTTTTTCAGCCAATTTTCAAGTATATGCTTTAATTTCTGACGAATTTCCCTAATTTCGTTAGAAGTTAACAAACCATCTATCTGTGATTGAAAATCATTTTTTTGTTGTGGCTTTAAGAATGCCCTCCTCACACACATTACACCACTCTCCTGGTTGTTCAACCTCAAGCGTGTGTTCTTTGTATGTGTAAGTTTCATTAATGGTTTTTCTTTCTAAAAAACCATCTTTGCAAAAAGGACATTTTTTCATGTTTTTCACCTCTCTTTAAACTCAAATGTCGCCACTATAGTTTTTCTGTCATAGGAATAAACTTCTTAACAAAACGAATCTGCTCTGCCACCAAAAACTTAAGCTTATCAATTTCAGTTAATGAAATTTCACCCTCAACAATACGCCCCATTTCAGCAATTTGAGACTGAAACGTTTGCCAAGAGTCATCAAACTCAGCGCGTTGCGTATGTTCTGAAACGATGCCCACTCTCTTGCGGATAATTTCAACAAGTTGACCAAAATCCGCCTCACGATGTTGCTTAATTTGATCTGCAATGCGTAAGTAGCTATTGAGGTTAGACAAAGTCAAAAATAATGTTTGAAATTGATTAAGTGGTATTTTGGAACGAAATGTTCTCGTCTGTGCATAAGGTGCGCCAGGTAACAAAATAGAATTGAATGGAAATGTACCAATGACGTTAAAATGCCCGTCCAAATAGCCATCAAAATCATCATCTCCTAAGTAACCCTCAACAAAACTATTTGAGGCAATAGAGCCAGAGCGATCTATACCGGCTGGATATCCCAACTGGGTTTGCTTTGAAAAGGGTAAAATTCTTGCACTTGTCGAAAATAAGAAATTATCCATTTTGATAACACCTACTGGAAAACCAGGGTCCACACCTGCATCATCTCGAAGATTCCAATTACCAAATTCGTCCAAATAAAATGTGAGCCCGCCTCCATTAGGTCCACCACCAACCGCTGCTAATAACATGTTAAATCGACCATTCATTAAAAAAACACGCCCTACATCGACGTTTTCATTAATGAGCGTACCATCGGATAATTTGCCATCAATCTTTAAACCTTGCAAAATTTCTCCAGGCGCATTAGGTTCTTGACCTTGGTTATTAAAAAATCTGATTTTGCCTTCCAGAAATTGTCCCTCTTTAAAGTAAAGTCCTTGTAAAGAGCCTGGGTTTAAAGTTTGATCTTCCAATGAACCAGGACCATACAATTTTCCTGTAAAAAGTTCAAGCGTATAATTTTCCCATTTCCAGATAAATTCCAGAGATGTGTCTATTGGGTAATCCAAATCTCTCAAATGTTTAACGAAATTCGTCAATTGCTGCTCATTTAACTTGCGTCTCCGTTCAATGGCAGGCATTGCCCCAAAACGTTCATAGGCTTGTTGCAAAATGTCTTGAGCCCGCTCAAATGAACCAAGTAAAACATAAGTATCACTCAAACCAATATAGGCCAAATGGAAAATTTGTTCTCCTGGGTTAAAATCTTTAAATTTAAAATCATAACGCTTACTTTGTTCAATACACTGGTTAAAATCGTTTTTGGCAAGCTTTCTTTTTCTAAACCACCGGGGCCAATGCAGGTAATTCATACCTCTGATATAACGCGCTATCCAATCGTCCGGCTCTTTTTTCAACAGCGCACCAAGAATTTCGAGTGAGCGCGTTGCATTGTATCCTTGAGCGACCAAGCCTCTACCAGCAAGATTGTCAACGTAAACAAGCGCTGCACTGTAAGCTAAATGCTTGTTGTTCTGATCCTTGGTATAAGAGGCTGTTTTGGAAAAAATGAAAAGTCTTTTTCAGAAAACGAGAAAGATT
>CAYFOB010000759.1:0-1998 GCA_964344525.1 uncultured Thiomargarita sp. | reverse complement strand
CTTAAACTCGCCTGGGCGATTACCATCCACAAAAGCCAAGGAAAACAATTTGACAAGGTGATTATAGATTTAGGCTGGGGGGCTTTTGCACATGGGCAACTTTATGTGGCGCTGAGTCGCTGCAAAACGCTAGAGGGATTGATACTTAAAAAGCAAGTGCGCCCCAAGGATGTTATTGTTGATAATAAGGTGATTGAGTTTTTTTCATCTTCTCCAAAACAATTTGATACAGGAGATTTATTTGGGGGGTGAATACGGTGCCACAAAAAAGCGCACTTCGCGGCCACGAAGTACTTAAACAATTACAAACAGAAAGCTTATGACAACACAATTTTTACCTGAGTGGGACAAATTAGTAGAAACCATTAACGATTGGCTATGGGAAATTGATGAGCATAACATTTTTACCTATAGCAATCCATTCTCACGCCAGTTATTAGGCTATGAACCAGAAGAACTCGTTGGTAAATCAATATTCGATTTAATTCCCAAAGAGGATGCACAACATGTGGAAGAAAGTTTAAAGTACAATGCGGAAATGCAAGAACCTTTCGTTGGTATAGAAAATATAGTTTACCACAAAGACGGTACAGAAATTTTTCTGGACACCAATGGTACGCCAATTTTCGACGCTGAAGGTATTTTTTGTGGCTTTCGTGGCATTGGACGTGATATCACAGAACGCCATTTGCTGGAAGAATCTTTTATCAAGGCAAAACAGGTAATCCAAATCAGAAATCTTTATAATCAGATTATTCTCCAATCAACCTCCGAAACAGCGCTCATAAATGAGATATGTCAGGTAATGGTAGAAATTGTTGGATACCGTCTTGCTTGGATTGGCTTTGTTAAGGAAGATAAAAGTGTGATACCAGCGACGCAATTTGGTTATGATAATGGATATTTGGAAAATGTGACAGATATAGAACCCGCCTGCACTGCCATTCGCACTGGTCAATTGGCAATGGCGCAAGTCGTGGACAATGCATCCGCCATCGCACTGCCCTTATTTGCCAACAATAATAAAATTTTTGCTGTGCTTAATGCTTATTCCTCATCACCTGAGGCTTTTGATGATGATGAAATTTCCTTGTTACAAAATTTAACAAATGATCTGGCACATGGAATAATCGCTTTACGAGATGCCGCAGAGCGCAAACGGGCAGAAGAGGCATTGCGAAAAAGTGAAAAGATGGCATCACTTGGGCGCCTAACAACAGGATTTGCCCATGAGTTAAATACACCGATTGGCGTCGCACTGGGCGCAGCCTCACATTTGCAAAATCAAATCGATTTAATTAACGGTTTGTTGCAACAAGAAGAAATCAATGAGGAGGAATTATTTTCGGCATTGGAAACGATTAATCAGGCCACTAAATTAACCATATCTAGTTTAACACGAACGGCAAACTTGGTCAAAGTTTTTAAACAAGCCGCAGTTGACCAGGGTGATAATAGGATTAGACCATTTGAAGTCAAATATCTTTTTGAAAATGTTATTAAAATGCTGCATGAAAATTTCAAAGAAACGGCCATTGATATTCAACTAGATTGTCCCGATGATTCAACTATTTATAGTTTACCAGAACCATTGATGCAAATTGCTAACAATTTGATAATGAATAGCTTGGTACATGGCTTTGAAGAGGGTAAAAAAAGGGGGAGTATTCGGATTGTTGTTCGTTTGGAAAAAAACCGTTTTTTTATGGACTATTCGGACACGGGTAAAGGTATGACACCAGATGCCTTAGAAAAAGTTTTTGAACCGTTTTTTACCACCTACCGTGGGCATGGTGGCAGTGGACTTGGGATGTATATTTGCCACAATCTCGTAACTAGCCAATTAAAAGGTACAATGGCTTGCGAAAGCGCCCCTGGGAAAGGTGTTCTCTTTAAAATTAGGTTTCCGACTCATAAACCATAGAAAGCTTGTGGTTATCCCTTCTTAAGTACTGAATCATAAGTTTTCAGGTATTTTGGAGTCCAAAGCAGCGCTTT
>CAYFOB010000758.1:0-2000 GCA_964344525.1 uncultured Thiomargarita sp. | reverse complement strand
CCTATATTAGTACTTAATAATATTTTTATTTACTAACTTGAACATCGAGTTTTAAGAAAAAAACAATGAAATTGCTATTTCAAATTATTATGGCATAGTTATTGCTTAATAGAAAAAATTTTTTGAAGAGTTTGACATGAGGCTCTTATAATATGTATTTATTGCGTTTATTGTTACTTTGTTTCTGTGTTTGCTTTATTCAGCTAAGTTGGGCATCATCTTTGGATAATCCTGTTGCTCATCCAGCTATTCCTATATTGGATGAAAACGGTGTGCATGTGCTTGACACAGGCAAGCCATATAGTCCTCGAAAAAGTTGCGGGGATTGCCATGATTATGAAGCCATTACTCATTCTTATCATTTTGAAATGGGACGTGATGAGGCACGGGATGATTTTGGTGAACTGCGGCAATTGCCACACTTAGTTTCACCAGGGTATTTTGGTGGTTATGCTTGTATGGGCGGTAGTAATCCTCGTATATTGGCTAAAAAAAATAATGCCAGTACCAATGATTTTGCTGATTTAGGGGCTGCTGGTTGGGTGCAAAGTTGTATTAGTTGTCATAACGGTTGGGGGTGGATGGAAAAAGATCGTAATAATCGTCGCTACGATACCGTTGATCCTGCAACTGTGCCAGCACTGGATGGGGATTATTATAATCGTGGCACTGATACAAAAGTTAATCAATGGGATTGGAAAAAAAGTGGCGTTGTTGAAGGTGATTGCTTTTTGTGTCATTACCGTTTTGATGATTTAAAGGTTTTTGATTCACAGCTACCCGCTGAAACATCAGCTTATGATCATTTTCGGGATATGCGTAGAACCCAATTGGCAAAAAAAGGTTTTTTTCGTTATGTTGATACGGCTATTTTGGAAGTGATGAATCTGAAACATGCTGATGGGGTGCAAACTGACCAATCTCTTGTGACTTTTAGCCGTAGTGGGAAAACACTCAATCTTGGTTCGGATAAACAACCTGTCTTAAATTGGAATGCTGAGGCATTTGACACACAACGCAAGGTTGTCATTCCTATGTTGCGTTATCCCAATAATGCGAATTGCATGATGTGCCACCGTACCAGTAATTCTCGTCGTGGTTTTTATGGGTTTGGCGAAAATGCGGCAATGGAAGTTGATGAGGAAGGCATTTACCAAGAAGATTATCAAGACGATGTTCATTATGGCAAAACTTGGACAGAATCTAACGGTGAAGCCCGTGCGATTGAAAATTGTAATGCTTGCCATTCTGAAAGTTATTTTCGCCCTGCTTTTAGTAATGTCAACTTGGAGAATAAACATCAATTTTTAAAGGGCAACTCTGACATGGATGTGCGCAATGATTTGGATTTTCAGCCTGCGCCCAAATCCTGTGAATATTGTCATGAAGATGCATCTAATGCCGCAATTCCTTCTGGGCATGCAACGTTACTGGAAGCACATCTTGAACTTTGGAAAGTCAATGGTGATATGCGAGGTTATACTGCCAATAGCTTAACTCGTATTACACAAACCCATTTAGATATCATTTCTTGCCAAGCTTGTCATATCACCGGCAAAAAATATAGGGGACAAACACTTCAAATCATGTACCGCTACCGACGTGGAGAAGATGGTGCACTCAAAATTGTTCCCTATAATCCCCGTTTACGTTATTATTGGAAAGATAAAACCACTGGTTATGTCTTAAATCAAACTGAACGTAATAGCGTATTTCGTTTAGAAACAGATGGCGAGGGAAAGAAATATGGGGCATTAATTAATCCACAAACGGGTGAAGTTTTAGGGACAGTTGGTGCACGCATGTCACATGGCAGTTGGCGTTTTAGTGATCCTGAAAATTATGCAGGTTATGTTGCTTTAAAACAAGCGTATGACAGTGTGTTGGCGAAGAAAGGCATAGGCAATCCTAATGCGGTTATGGTATGGACAGAGTCTAATTATTATCTTATGTCTCATAATACGCGCTTAGCAGTAGATTCTGTGCAATGTGAAGAATGC
>CAYFOB010000757.1:0-2009 GCA_964344525.1 uncultured Thiomargarita sp. | reverse complement strand
TAAAGAGTCTTCTCTCATTTTTTTCCAAAACAGCCTCTCAATAATGGTTTTGACCTCAAACTTCATAAAATCTTCAGCACTTTGATTAACAGCTGTGCGTTTAAAACTGTTAATTAGCTCTGATGCCCGTTTTAAATTGGACAGGGTCAGTTCAGCACTTTCTTGAATCGCATTCAGTATCGAAACAAAATCCTCTTCATCGATTTCTTCTTGTTCTACCAATTGCTTAGATTCATCTTGCAAGAATGAGGCGCCCCCCAATGCCACAGCAATGGGCGTATTGATTTCATGGGTAAAACCAGCGACTAAACGCCCAAGTGAAGCGATTTTTTCGCTTTGCAACAATTCATTGCGAGTGTGTGTTAATTCTTCCACCTTGGCATTAAGTTGGGCCGTTCTTTCAAGGACTTTAGCATCTAAATTTTCCAATGTTTGATTCAAAGTCTTATTCGCGTCATCAGCCGATTGGAGGGCTATGTTGAGTTCATCATGCGCTGTAACTAGCCGAGTTTCGATTTTCCCAATGAAAAAATTAAAAAATCCCAACAATATGCTACCAACAACAACAGAAACACTTATCAAGATAATTAATAGTGTTTGTAGCGCCGTTTCTTGTTCAGAAACATCATTTAGAACAATAATCTCACCGAGCTCACGATTACCTGCATCAATGAGGGGAATCAATCCACCACGATATTGCCTCTCACCGAAAAATACTTGAAAAATCGTTTTAAAGTGTTCATGTTTGGATTGTGAAGGGAGTAATGTTTGAGGAATTGTAGACATTGTTTTATCAATCAGAACAACCTGAGAAAACTGTGCCCAATCCCTACGGTGCCCCATCATTCTGACACCTTCTTCCCAATCTGTACGGTTAAGAAAAGATTTATCGATGAGAAAAAAAAGTTCAACATCTAAAATTTGCTTCAGTGCGATGGTGATGTGTTCAATTTCTTTGCCAAGTTCAATATAACCAACCAATTCACCGTTTATTCGCCAAGGATAGACAAAACGCAGAGTGAATGTGCCAAATTTACCCAATTCAATACCATAAACGGGTGCATCTTGACGCACAGCACTTGCCAAAGTAAACCGAGGTATGGTATCTCCATGGCGCGGTGGATTATGTACACGCAAAAAACAAACCTTGTCTAAATCAATAAAATAAAAGTGTGTGACTTGATATTTAGTATAGATAGCATTAAAAAATGGCATGGCATGATGAAGCAAGGTTTCTCTCTCTTTGGAGAGATAAGCATTTTGCAAATTTGTATCCAATTGTAGGAAATTAATCTGGCTTTCCAACACTTTAGCATCTTCATCCAGTTTCATTTGAAACAATTGTTCAACTTCCTTCAGATGCTTTTCCATTTTATCATCCAGATGCATTCGTTGGAGCCAATAAACACTGACAACAGACATTGTCAGCAAAAAAAGTAATGTTAAGCCAATCGGAATAAGGATTCGCTTGGTCATGTTGTTGTTTGTCATGGTGTACAGTTTTGATCCCTATTTATTTATTACCAGGTGGAACTTTAAGCAATATATGTGCCAAATTAATAAGCTCAAAAAATTCAATAGTTGTGGGGGGGGCTTTTCCAAGAGCGATAAAATCGCCTATAAAATCGCTTATAACATATGAAATAATATATAAATCAATAAGTTAAAATTTATTGTATCGCTTATAAAATGGCCTATATCGCTTATAAATAGTATTTTAACATTTACAGTGTCATTGTTGTGCTGAGTGTATTATCGTTCATTACAAAAAATTGTTAAAACTACAAGGATTATATTTAAAAAAGGACAAGTCTTGCGCCATCCATCCGCTAGGGTTTGTCCTATATAATCCTTGTAGTTATAGATTTTTATTTGGAATGTACATTTTGTGAGATGTGCGTCAATCCTTGTCCTAATAATGCGTTACAAAAGCCCATATTGAAAATACGTGTTTAACTTAGTGACTGGTGTTACGCATCCTCGTTCACAAGGAGCAAAGCGTTGCTTTG
>CAYFOB010000756.1:0-2009 GCA_964344525.1 uncultured Thiomargarita sp. | reverse complement strand
CCGCGCCACAGGCATTCCCAACCAGAGGTTGGGAACGAGTATGCGTAACATCAGTAAATAATTTGAACTGTGATTTATGTGATTGATTTGAGGAAAAAATCCGCATTAGCCCCCTCATAATTGTCAATCACATAAATCACAGTTCAAATTATTTAGGGACAAGTCTATTGATGATATTCTAGCAAATATTGAGCAAGCTTTGGCATAAAATGCCATTTTGAAAAACTTTTTTCAACACACCCTAACCTAAGCCCTCATGAGAGGGGCTTGGGGTGTGTTAGATTTTAATCAAAAAAAAATTTAATCATGTCAACCGTTATTCATCTTTATCGCTATCCCGTCAAGGGTATGAAACCCGAAGCTTTACAGCGTGTCTCTTTACAAGCGGGTGAATCCATTGAACTGGATCGTCGTTTTGCCTTGGCGCACGGAACGACAGAATTTAATCCCGATGCGCCTCAACATCTTTCTAAAACCCATTTTTTGATGTTGATGAAAAATGAACGCCTTGCTGCCCTGAATACGGTTTATGATGACAGCGCCGGTGTTTTGCACATTTCTCGTGATGGCAAACCGCTAGTCAGTGGCAATTTGCAAGAAATTGAGGGACAACAAGCCATTGAAAATTTTTTTGCAAATTATCTCGCTGATGAAATACGCGGCGTGCCAAAATTGGTGCAAGCGCCTGGGCATATGTTTTCTGATGTTGATGCTAAGGTATTGTCCTGTATTAATTTGGCAACGGTGCGTGATTTAGAAAAAGTGTTGGGTGCAACAATTAACCCATTGCGATTTCGTGCTAATGTCTATTTTGATGGCGCACCTGCTTGGGCTGAGTTAGAGTGGGTGGGAAAAGAAATGCAGCTGGGTACGGCAAAAGTACGGGGATTTAAGCTGACTGAGCGTTGTGCTGCAACTAATGTTAATCCAGAAAATGCGACACGAGATTTACAAATTCCGCAAACGTTGGTAAAAACTTATGGGCATCGTCATTTGGGGATTTATGTACAAGTGATTAAAAATGGGGAAGTTGCGGTAAATGATGAGTTTTTAGTGTAGTCATTTGTTGTTGGAGTCCAAAGCTTTATGCTATACACCTCGTAAACGACACTTTGTCTGAATCAGAATTTTCAGTGTGAATTTTAGAATTAGCTTCATTCCGTTTTAAAGGTTATCGCATGATGCAAAGTGCGAAAAGCTTCTTAAGCTTTTGAAGCTTCAGGAAGATTGGGAGTGACATCAATTAGCAACTGTTAGCGCTTGACATTATTTTTTTGTTTAGCTATTTTATATAAAATGACTTTTTGATGTGCCAAAGGTTGTTTAGCCCCAAATTTTTTACCAAAAGTCTTTTAATTAACTGATGTTACGCACTCATGTTCCCCCCACTCGAAGCGGAGCTTCGGGGCAGGCATTCCCAAACAGAGTTTGGGAACGAGGAAACCAGAAAAAAACCAGAAAAAAACGAGGGGATTCTCGTTCCCAAGCTCCCGCTTGGGAATGCCTGCCCCGAAGCTCCGCTTCGAGTGAAAAAAAGTGCGTAACATCAGTTAATTAATTTAATGGATAAACAATGAAACTATCTTGAAAAATGGTCAAAGCTTACCAAATTCAATAACATTAGTGTCCTAAAAGCAACGCCAACCGCTGGATGGAATCGTGAGGCCGTTCATTACTATGCTGGGCTTCCAGTAGAAACAACTGGACCTCAACCTTATTTAATATGGCTCCACAGGGCTCAGGCAGTTATATGACGGCAAGCGCCATGTTGCTCATCAATGGTTTGAGTGAATCGCAGGTGACAGCTTCTTATGACTCTCCCCAAGATGCTTTATCCAAGGTGATTGATGGTACATATGATGCCATGTTTGTTACTCAAATAGCGCCAGTTGACTGGTTAACGAAGTGTCCTAATAATACTGCTACTTGCTATGGTAGTGAACCTAAAGATTGGCCTATTAGAGGCTGTTTTGGAAAAAAATGAGAGAAGACTCTTTACCTTTTCAGAA
>CAYFOB010000755.1:0-2017 GCA_964344525.1 uncultured Thiomargarita sp. | reverse complement strand
AAATCTAGTGGTTTATCCTTTTTTAAAAGTAATCCTTGTAGTTAGTCATGGGTTTTAGAAGTTTCAACCTCGCGTTTTATGTGGGATGTTTTCCAGCCGAATTGACTATACTTTTGAGGGTAACAATTCTGGTTTGATAAAAGCAGATGCCTCGGAAAAATCTACAAAGTCAAATTGTTTTTTTGTGATATCCAATTGGTATGTCATTTCACTTTCCTAAATATTGCTTGAATCATTACTGTTGTATCAAGCGGCTTACCACTTGTGCTTTTTGGTTCACCAATTATTAAGGATGGTTCAGCAGCGCCTAGTTCCACAAGTTCAAATCCAAATGCATAATAAAAATTTTTATAAAGGAAAGCGATTTTAATAATAAAGGATATAAAAACCAGCCACAATCTAATCCTTGTAGTTATTGTGGTTTTTGAGAATTTCTAAAAGCAATATTGTGTACCTCATCCAATCAGGAAATGTTATAACTACAAGGATTATTAATAATAAAGGATATAAAAACCAGCCATAATCTGATCCTTTAACTCTCTTGGTTTTGACTTAGCACGGCTTTATCCAAATCCTTGTAGTTCAATCAAACATATCATGAGTAATATTCTCATACCAACTATGAGCATAAACCACTTCACTTTTTCTGTGTTCCACCGAGGCTTCTAAAGGAGAAATGCCACTCGCATTTTTATACACTTTAATTTTGCCATTTTCTAAACGATACACCGCGGCCACCGAAATACCAAAATCTTCTCCAACAATGCTATAGCAAGTATTGAGGTGAGAAGGCTCTGCCATTTCTCTGCCTTGCAATCCTGAGACTACCGCTTCTGCACAAACTTTCGCTTGTGAGTTAGCAGAGTTGCCAGATTTCGGCATCGCACCGGCAAGACAAGCATCGCCAATCACATAAATATCTTTATGCAAAGTGGATTCAAAGGTTCTCTGATTAATTGGACACCAACCACTGTCATCTGCTAAGCCACTGTCAATGGCAATTTGCCCCGCTTTTTGAGGTGGAATAACATTGATAACATCACCAAAATGTTCTCTTTCAAATTCTCCCATGTAAACAAGCATTTTATCAGCATCAACCGCAACCACATTGCTATCTTGCTCAGCAGAAATCCATTCAATCAGGCTATTTTCTGTGCCATACCCATACAATTTTTTCCACCCTTCAATAAATAAAACTTGTTTGGGGAAAGCTTGATTAGCATCAAAAATCAACACTTTAGATTTCGGCTTATGATGTTTCAGATAGTGGGCAATCTGACTGGCACGCTCATAAGGGCCTGGCGGACAACGAAATGGCTTTGGTGGTACGCCGATGATGACTGTCCCCCCATCTTTCATGGTTTCTAATTGCTGACGCAAAATAACAGTTTGTGAGCCTGCTTTCCAAGCATGGGGAATCTTCTCACTCACACTCGCATCATAACCGCTGATTTTTTCCCAACGAAAATCAATGCCTGGTGACACAATCAAACGATCATAAATGATTGTTTTCCCACCCTGGAGACGAACCTTTTTAGTAACAGGATCAATCTCTACTGCAGTATCATATTCCATTTGAATATCATATTTACGACTCAAATTATCGTAACTGAATTTAATGGAATTAATATCACGTTCACCACTCAACACTTCATTACTCATAAAACAAGTATAGTAATGTTTGTTTGATTCAATGAGTGTGATATCAATTGTGGGATCCGCCCGGCGAATATATTTCGCAGCGGTGGCACCACCAACCCCCCCGCCAATAATAACCACTTTACTCCTGGGAGATTGTTTGAAAAAATAAAAGCCAGCTATGCCTGCAACTGTTGCACCTGCCGCTAAGCTTAAAAAATGTCTGCGAGTGAGGTTCGACATTAATGCATACTCCCATAAAAATGAACAAGATCTTCAAGGCTTTCTTCACTATTTTTCTCAAGAAAATATTCCAACACGCTTGTCCTCGATGTTCAAGTTAGTAAATAAAAATATTATTAAGTACTAATATAGGAAA
>CAYFOB010000754.1:0-2020 GCA_964344525.1 uncultured Thiomargarita sp. | reverse complement strand
GGCTATGAAAACCGAAAATCTGAACGTTCTGAGTATATAAGTCGAGCTCACGTTATAAGTAAAATTTCAAGCCAATGAAAAGTTCAGAAATTATTAAGCGATTAATTGATGAGGGTTGGCATAAAGTAGGCGGTCAAGGTGATCATGAAAAATTTAAACATCCAGAAAAATCCAATCATGTTGTTGTGCCACATCCACGCAAAGATATTCCCATTGGTACCTTGCGTAATATCTATCGTCAAGCTGGTTGGAAGTGGAGGTGATTGAAATGCTTTATCCTATTTATGTTCATCAAGCTGATGCAGAACATGCTCACGGGGTAACTATTCCAGATTTTCCAGGCTGTTTTTCTGCAGCAGATAATTGGGAGGAGTTACCATATATGGTTCAAGAATCTATCGAACTTTATTGCGAAGGCGAAGATTTGGAACTCCCAAAACCAAGTTCTTTAGAAAAACTTATAAACAATAAGGAATATCAAGGAGGGGTTTGGATAATGTTAGACATTAATGTTTCCAGATTGAATTTAAAATCAGTGCCATTTAATACTTCTTTGCCCGCTAAATTAATCTCACGTATTGATACCTATGTTACTCGTCACCAAATGACTCGTAGTGCTTTTTTGACACTAGCTGCACGGGAAATAATGGATCAAAATTAGGTTCAACGTTTGTTCAATTCCTTAACCACTATAGCACAATTTTAATATTAATTATTTGATGTTACGCACCTTTGTTCCCAAACTCTCAAAAAACCACGTTTAACAATGGTGGAATTTTTAGCCTTGTTGTAGTAAATTTACTTTCAGTACTAATTTAATGTACCAAAAACCAAGTTTTTGTTAAAAAACTTGGTTTTTTTTTGTTCATAAACACAGTAAAAAACGAAAATGAAACAAATTCTTCAAAACTTAAAAAACGGGGAAACTGAACTCGCCGAAATCCCTTGTCCACAACTAAAAGCTGGGCATTTACTCATCCGCACGCAGACCAGCTTAATCTCAGCAGGCACCGAGCGCATGTTAGTCGATTTTGGTAAAGCCAATCTCATAGATAAAGCGCGCCAGCAACCTGATAAAGTGCGTCAAGTTTTAGATAAAGTTAAAACAGATGGTTTGTTGCCAACAATAGATGCGGTACGTAGTAAATTGGATCAGCCTATCCCACTTGGTTATTGCAATGTTGGCACGGTGTTAGAAGTGGGGCAAGGTGTTGAGGGCTTTGAGATTGGCGATAGAGTGGTTTCTAACGGTTCACATGCTGAAGTTGTGCGTGTACCGAAAAATCTTTGTGCTAAAATACCTGATAGAGTGGGCTATGAAATGGCAGCCTTTACGGTGGTGGGGGCTATTGCTTTGCAAGGGATTCGATTGCTCGCGCCTACCTTGGGAGAAACCATGGTGGTCACCGGACTTGGTTTAATTGGGCAAATGGCGGTTCAATTGTTGCGGGCACATGGGTGTCGCGTGTTGGGTATTGATTTCGATTCCTCTAAGTGTGAGTTGGCAAGGACATTCGGTGCGCAAACGGTGGATTTGTCAAAAGGAGAGGAGCCAATTGCGGCAGCAATGGCTTTTTCCCGTGGGCGTGGTGTGGATGGTGTATTGGTGACTGCTGCCACTAAAAGTGATGAGCCTATGCACCAAGCGGCGTTAATGTGTCGTAAGTGTGGGCGTATTGTATTGGTTGGTGTGACAGGGTTAAAGCTCTCCAGAGATGATTTTTACAAAAAAGAGTTGAGTTTTCAAGTTTCCTCCTCGTATGGTCCAGGTAGATATGATCCCAACTATGAAGAAGGTGGACAGGATTATCCAATTGGTTTTGTGCGTTGGACTGAGCAACGTAATTTTGAAGCAGTATTGGATATGATGGCTGACGGCAAGTTGATTGTTGAACCATTGATTTCTCACAGCTTTCCATTGGAGCGGGCACTTGAGGCTTATCAGTTGTTGGAGCAGGGTAGCCCTTCATTAGGAACTCTTTTGGCGTATCCCTCCGAAAAAAATGATGATGTTTTAAAA
>CAYFOB010000753.1:0-2026 GCA_964344525.1 uncultured Thiomargarita sp. | reverse complement strand
TAATGTTTCTATTGCCCAAGGTTTCATGTTGTTAATCTCTTATTGGTTTTGGTACTAAAATTATATCTTCTTTCTTTTTTTAGTCAAATTATTTTCTTCTAGCCTCCATCAACCTAAACAGCACAAAAAATCCAAGCGCCATTACCACGCCTCATAAAATGTACATGTTTTTGTGCCAATGCCAGCAAACAAATAACGGAAAGCGATTATATTTAAGAAGGGATAAACCATGGCTCTTAAACGCTTTTGACTTATCCTTTTTTAAATATAATCGCTTTCTGTTATTGCGATTTTTCAATGCCAAACCATTTTAAAATGTTGTTGTACTTTAAACTAGCTTCAGACAATAATGCAGATTGTGTTCAGTACGGCTTAACAGCTTCAATATTTGCCGAAACCACAAAATCCTCAATTTTGGAGCCCCAACGGCGGATAAATTGTTTGCTTTCCTCCTTGGGTTTGATTGAAATTTGGGTGAATCCTGCCGTTTTTAGCATGGATTCCAAATCATCAATATGGGATGCGCCAGACATGCACCCTGTCAAAAGGGCAAGGTTTTTTTGTAACGCCTCTGGCAAAACAGCCGTTGCAACAATATCCGATATAGCCAAACGCCCCCCTGTTTTTAAAACACGAAAAGCCTCATTAAAAACTTTCTGTTTTGCCGGTGAAAGGTTGATAACGCAGTTGGAGATAATCACATCAATTGTGTTATCTGCAACTGGCAGATTTTCGATTTCTCCTAAGCGAAATTCTACGTTATTAAACCCCGCTTTGACGGTATTTTGGCGTGCTTTGCTGATCATTTCGGGTGTCATATCCACACCAATAACCCATCCGTTTTCGGAAACCGCTTTCGCAGCCAGAAAGCAGTCAAATCCTCCACCGCTACCCAAATCAAGTACCGTTTCATCCGGTTTCAGGGCGGCAATGGCTTGTGGATTGCCACAACCTAAGCCCATATTAGCGCCTTCAGGGACTGAATTCAGCTCATTTTTTTCATAGCCCAAATTGAGTGAAATGTCTTGAGGTGAGGCGCTACAACATGAATTTCCTGATGGTGCAGTGCAACAATCACCGCTGGCACCGATTGCGATTTTTCGATAAGTTTTACGCACAGCTTGGCGAATTTCGTCATTTTGCAACATTTTTTAATACCTCTATAAAATGGGCGTCACCTATAGAGACGGATAATCTTAAAAAAGGACGCAAATTTTTTTTCCTCACTCAACAATTGTTGCAACGCGGCTCTTTCACTTCATATTCAATCAGAGTTCCTTGATGATCAAACTCAAATCGGCAACATTTTAATAGCATATCTTTTATCATTGCCCGCCCACGTTGTATTCTGCTTTTGGCGCCAGACAGAGAAATACCTTGTTTTTCAGCCACTTGTTTTTGTGTGACTCCCGGAATTTCAGAAAGCATAAGGGCTTGACGATAATTTTCGGGTATGCGTTGAATTAAGGGGAGAATACAATTTTCAATGTCTTGCCTTGCTTGCTCACTGGCATCATTTTCGGGGGCGACGAGTATTTCAGGAAGTGGTTCTAAATCTTCATGGGTACGATAATGATCAATAATTGCATGCTGTGTTATTTGATAAACCCAACTTTTGATTTTACTGTGATCTTTAAGGGTATCGATACGGGAATGAATTTTGATAAAAACTTCTTGGAGGATATCATCAGCAATAGAGGCATTGTTAACACGGCTTTGGATAAAGCGGTGAAGGTTGGTATGATATGTTTGCCAAATTTGTTCGGTGGTATTGTTCATTTTTTTCTGATGTTACGCGATCAGCTTCAACATGCCAGATCAGTTTAAGTACAATGAATTACGGTTCAACAAACGGATTAAGTACCCGTTCACAAGTTTTACCACATTTTGGAGAAAGTTGGGCGTATTTCTCCCAAAGCGCGGCTTCTTCCTCCTTGCATACCTGAAAATTTGGGGGGGGAGTTACCTAATTCTAGGGTGAAGCTTTCGGCAAGCGTCTCAAGCCAACTAAATCTAATAAGGCATC
>CAYFOB010000752.1:0-2026 GCA_964344525.1 uncultured Thiomargarita sp. | reverse complement strand
TTATTTGCCAAGAAATTTCCGAGTTCATCATGACAATCTCTGAGCTGCTTTTGACGATTTCGGTATGGAGCACAGAATCTCTGAACCGATTAATCAAAATTGTTGTTTTGATCTGTACTTTCGGCTTTGTCCGTCAGGAAGTGATTTATCTAAAAGTTCCAACAAGAGAAAAAAAAATAACTCAACCAAAAGCTCAACAAGCCAAAATTAAAGAAGTCAAAAAAGTTAAAGATCAACAGCCAAAAGTTCAACAACTTTCAGAAGTTCCTTCCACCGTTAAACCTTCCAACAACAAAGAATACAACTTATTGGACAACGTAAAAGGAGTTGTTTCAACTTGGATAATGCTCTCAGATGCTAAAACTGAAGAAATTGAAGATGAACTGATTGATTATATTAATTACGGCAAAATGACTGCGGATCAAGAAAAAGCCCAGAAAGTTATTGAGCTCGCTAAAAAATATAACCTTCAACCAACTCAAATTATTAATGAAAACCAAACCAACCTCTTTTAAAGGAGAAAAATCATGAACCAAACTGAAAAAGTAATAACGCTAGACACAGACTTATGCTACGGCAACCCAAACCAACCGCGACAATACTTTAACATTGATGCACTCAAAGAATTAGCAGAAAGCATCAAGGAAAGCGGGCAATTACAACCTGGCAAAGTTCGCCCAGATGGTAAAGGAAAATACATGATTGTCATGGGAGAACGCCGCTGGCGAGCCTGCAAAATGGCGGGTGTACCTTACAAAGCAATTGTTGTTGATATTGACGATGAAACTTTGGCATTGCAAGCGATCATTGAAAATGAACAACGTGCCGATGTAACCCCAATTGAATCAGCAAAAGCCTACAAACAACAAATTGACGCAGGCATGGCGCTAAAAGACTTAACCAAAAAAATCGGCAAACGCCCATCGTTTATCCAATCTCGCATTGATTTGCTCAAACTCTCAAAAGTCCATCAAATGGCTTTAAACCAAGGTGGCTTGAGTATTGGACAAGCTAATCAGCTCGTTCGCCTTTCCCAAAGTGGGCAAAACGCCTTAGTCAAAATGATCGACTCTGGCAAAGTCAAATCCTACAAAGACGTATGCAACGCAGCGGATGCCATCCTACAAGCCGAGCAACAAAGCGGCTTTCAATTAATGCCACCACCAAAGCCTTTATCAAAAAAAGAAATTGGGGCGATGAGTCGCGTGGAAAAAGCCATAGAAAAAGTCACTCTTTTAATCCAAAAAGGGTTCACTAAAAACGGTGAAATAATCATCCATAAACTGATAAACCCTAAAAGAGCTCTTAATCTAGCCGATAAAATAGCCCTAATCAAAAAACACCTAAATTATCTGGAAAACGACTTACGAAAAGGCGCGATGAAAGCGCAAATAGGGGGTAATTATTATGCAACTTAAAGAAACAATACCTTTCAAATTAACTATGTTTATTCCACCACAAACTCGATCAAGCAGAAAATTTATAAATCAACTTTCATTACCAGGTATCTGGGGAGGCAAACCTATAAGAAGGACATCCAAAAAAGTATTTAATTGTAATGAACCAATAGATGATTTGTTTAGTCCTAGATTTAGTCAAGGGCGTGATCTTCAAATAGATGTTATGGATGTTGCCAAAACCATATCATCCAAGAAATCACCAAAAAACTTAGAGCCGTGTACGAAAAAAGACTTAAAGAATCTGTGGAAAAGGAAGTGGCTAAAATTAAATTTGTTTACATGGAGGAAATTGGCAAGCTTCGTGACGAAATCACTGAGATAAAAAATAACCAAAATCTCACTTAATGAGTTAATTAACTCATTTTATAAAATGAGTTTTGAAACAAATCAGATTTTTAGGTGTCACATTAGACAAATCAATTCTTAAATAAAGATTAGCCTAATGTGACACCTAAAAATTAGGCGGCTTTTTTTTCAATATGAAATTCTTGGACGTAATTTATGGTAGGATTAATATCCGATACATTTTTTATTAACAAATATTAACAAAAGTTGCTATTTACTAA
>CAYFOB010000751.1:0-2033 GCA_964344525.1 uncultured Thiomargarita sp. | reverse complement strand
ATGCGGATTTTTTCCTCAAATCAATCACATAAATCATAAGAATCACAGTTCAAAAAGATTGTGTCCCATGCAGCAACAAAGATATATCAACAGATTTCTATTTTATCGTTATAATATTATTACAAAGATTTTTGGATTCTTAACATCGCATGAGACCCGTGCATAGGTTTGACGCATTATTCACCAACTGATGTACTTGAAAATTATAAAAACAGGTATCTATGTATGAAAATTGAGGATATTCGGTCATTTACGCCGCCTGCCCGCATTTTAATGGGGCCAGGGCCTTCTGATGTCCATCATCGTGTGTTACAGGCTATGGCACGTCCAACCATTGGTCATTTGGATCCGGCTTTTCTTGATATGATGGATGAGCTTAAGGTGTTGTTACAGCATACTTTTCAAACACAGAATGCTTTAACTATCCCCATCTCTGGCCCCGGTTCGGCTGGCATGGAGGCTTGTATTGTTAATCTTGTGGAGCCTGGTGATAAGGTTGTTGTTTGCCAAAACGGCGTATTTGGTGGGCGTATGAAGGAAAATGTTGAGCGTTGTGGGGGGACACCCATTATGGTTAAAGATGATTGGGGATGCGCCATTGATCCGAATAAGTTGGAGGAGACTCTTAAAGCGAATCCAGAGGTTAAAATTGTTGCATTTGTACATGCTGAAACGTCCACCGGGGTTTTGTCAGATGCCAAGACATTGTGTGAAATTGCGCAGCGGCAGGGTTGTTTAACTATTGTTGATACTGTTACTTCGTTGGGTGGTTCGCCAGTTAAAGTTGATGAGTGGCAAATTGATGCGGTTTATTCAGGCACGCAAAAATGTTTGTCTTGTGTGCCTGGTTTATCTCCTGTGAGTTTTAGTGAGCGTGCTGTCAAAAAAATTAAGAAACGAAAAACCAAGGTGCAAAGTTGGTTTTTAGACCTGAATTTAGTGATGGGGTATTGGGGAAGTGGGGGGCAACGTGTGTATCATCATACTGCCCCTATCAATGCGCTCTATGGGTTGCATGAAGCCTTGCTTATTCTTCATGAGGAGGGGTTGGAAATGGCGTGGACACGACATGATAAAAATTATCGCGCCTTTCGTGCTGGTATTGAAGCAATAGGGCTTACCTTTAAGGTCAAAAAATCTGATCATTTGCCTCAACTCAATGCGATTAATGTGCCGGCTGGTGTTGATGAGGTTGCTGTGCGAAAACGTTTGTTGTTTGAATACAATATAGAAATTGGCGCTGGGCTGGGTGAGTTGGCTGGCAGTATTTGGCGCATAGGATTGATGGGATTTACCAGCAATATGAAAAATGTCTTAAATTTTCTGGGGGCCCTAGAAGAGATTCTCCGAGATATGGGGGCCCCTATTAATCCTGCTTAGTTTAGATGACTATTGAAACTGATCGTTTAATTAGCCCGTTGGGGAGTTCCGAAGACAGCGCTATTGATAAAGCTATCCGCCCACGTTGCTTAGCCGATTATGTCGGGCAGCCGCGGACCCGCGAGCAAATGGAGATTTTTATTCCTGCGGCAAAATCACGGGGCGAGGCGCTTGATCATTTGTTGATTTTTGGTCCACCTGGTCTTGGTAAATGCATTACTGCGGACAGTTATATTTTAACGGAGTCAGGGTGGACACCGTTTGCCTCTTTGATCCCAGATGATATGGCTGACGAGACTTACATTGAGCAGCGCACTCGGGTGTATGGTTTGCATGGCTTTGATGATACCTCACATGTGTACAGCAATGGCATACAAGATACTGTGTGTTTAACGACCCGTTCTGGGTTTACATTGCAAGGCACGCCTAATCATCCTGTGTGGGTGGCGACAGAGCAGTGGAAATGTTTAGGTGATTTGACTTATCAGGATCAGGTTGCGATTGCACGGAATATGCAAATATGGGGAAGGCATGAGGCTGAAAACCCTTTGCAGGGTTCGGCTGATAGGGTTGCCGCTTATTTACGTCAATTATTTAAGGGTGATGTTGAGTTCAGTTCATCTTCTAACGAATTGCTCAAGCAAATACAATTA
>CAYFOB010000750.1:0-2040 GCA_964344525.1 uncultured Thiomargarita sp. | reverse complement strand
TTGTTCCACCCTACAAAGGGATAAACCATAGCAAAAATGTCTGTTTTGATTTAAGGTTTTGACGGTGCCCGTATTAAATGTAATCCTTGTAGTTAGTGCATGCAGGTTTATTGTCACAAAATGCAATCAAGAAATATAGATGTTACGCATTCTCGTTTCCAAACGGCGCTTGGAAACGAGGTAGGTTTTATTCAGGCTTAGCATTTAAATATTGTTGGTAATCTGCCCACATTTGTCTAAAGCGGATTGTCAGATTTGGATAAAATAAAGGCTTCCGAAGTTTGAAAAATGCCATTGTCCATGAAGTTTGACGTAGGTATAAACTTTATCTCATGGTTTAAATTTCATCCAATAATTTAGTTATCCAGTGCATCAAATTCATCACGCGAAAAAAACAAAATGATTTCTCCACCTGTTTCGTCGGAATATCCTGATGCGGTAAGGGTTGTTGCTTTTTATCCTGATGAAAAACGTGTGTTGTCAGGTTCAAAGGATAGTACTCTTGCTTTAAAAATTCTATGCCTACATTCTGCCCCATTTTTTTAAATAACGCCAACTGCTCCACGCCTTCAAGTCCCTTTAATTATTGGAAATAAAGGAAATTTTGATAACGTGAACCCGCCTTTTTTATTTCACTTGGTAAATCTTGTGAGGTTAAGATAACCGTACTTTGACAATATTTACCTGCTAATAAACTATGAAAAAATGTCAGCCACCATTCATCCTTAAAGGGTTTTTATTTTTACTTATCTGCAGCGATTATCTAATCCTTGATTTTAACTACAAGGATTAGCTATAAACAGGGCACCGTCAAAACAGATATGATAGCTGACACACCCACTTGGTCAGCCTGTTCTATATGCTCCAGCCAAGTTGCTTTCAAGTTAGGATTTTGGTTAATCCACCACAACCAAACATGTGTATCTAGCACAATCATAAAGAAAAATTCCATTCTGATGAGGGAACAGTGTCAAAAATATCACCTATTATTTTTATTTTACCAACAATTTCTGGATGTGGACTACGTTTTACACTTTTATTCACGTTTTTGAGCACCAAAAAAATAGTCTCAAATTGTTTGTTTGCTGGTAGTTTGGGCAGATATTTGATATTTCCAGCAGGGTCCGTTTCAAGAATCAAGCGTTCAGCATACATATTAGTAATATTTTTCCTTTTAATTAAAATGAGCAAAAGCATGGGAACAAGGTTGCGTAACATTCTAATTACTACTCAAAATTGGATAGTCTTTAGTTGACAAATGATGATATATAGGCAACTAAAATGTAATATGGGCATTCATATTTAGTTATGTACATACTTTTGAAAAAGCAAACAAATCCAAAATTTAGTACAACAGATTGACAAAAACAATGGATTAAATTTGTGCTTTGGCACAAATTTTCAAGTATTTTGGAGTCCAAGTAACCTTGGGCTCCAATATGCATGAGGGGGTAAAAAAATTATCAAATCCGAATGGACTACTCCTTGTCTCAGTTATTAGAGCCTGTTCAAAATCTTTTAAAGATGTTAAAATTAAAAAAAATGATTAAAAGGAAATAGAAAATGAGAAAACAATACCTTCGTTCCATTAGTCGCGAACAATTTGAAAAAATACGTCCACAATTCTCCGCCGCTCGAAAAAAACCACGAACGGTTGATTTATATGATGTTTTTTGTGGAGTGTTATACATTCTCAAAAGTGGTTGTCAATGGCGAATGCTTCCTGGAGATTTTCCGGGCATGGCGAACTGTACATGAATATTTTCGGATTTGGGGTGAACGAAAAAACGGAATAGAACCCAGTCTTTTAGAAACCGTTTTAACAGAAATTGTTGGAGAAGTTCGTTTAAACGATGGACGATTGGAAAAAACAAGTTTTGTTATTGTTGATGCCCAAAGCGTAAAAAACACAGATACAGCTGAGGAAAAAGGATATGATGGTGGGAAAAAAGTTTCTGGAATCAAGCGACATATTGCCGTTGATACTCAGGGTTTACCTCATGCTATTCATGTTACCACCGCTAATGTTGATGATCGTGA
>CAYFOB010000749.1:0-2045 GCA_964344525.1 uncultured Thiomargarita sp. | reverse complement strand
CCCAAGCAGGAGCTTGGGAACGAGGGGGCGGAAGGAGAGTGCGTAACATCAATTACTAAAAGGTAAAATTCATAAAATCTCTGATTCTGAACTGTGATTTATGTGATTGATATGATTATTATGAGGGGGTTGATGCTTTCATCACAAAAATCATAAGAATCACAGTTCAAAATTATTTAGGGACAAGTCTAATATTCAAAACGAGAGAAATAAATATGGAAT
This sequence comes from uncultured Thiomargarita sp., assembly GCA_964344525.1. GTDB lineage: Bacteria > Pseudomonadota > Gammaproteobacteria > Beggiatoales > Beggiatoaceae > CAYFOB01. Next base: position 1,823 of record CAYFOB010000749.1, on the reverse strand, counting down.
ATCCTTTAAGCGAAAAAATAGGCAATCCTGATTTATTCGTTGGACGTGAAAAAGAATTTAAAAATTTTGGCAAATGGATAGCCAATATTCCGAAAAGACTTTCCAAATCCAGAGTCATTATAGCGCGTCGGAAAAGTGGTAAAACCACTTTTGTGCAACGGATTTTTAATCAACTGTGGAGTGAGAATGGGGCGGTTATTCCGTTTTATTTTGATTTTACAGAAGATAAAATTTGGTATCCCGAGTTGGCTATTAAGTATTACTGCGCTTTTGCATCACAGTATATTTCCTTTCTGGAACGAGATGAAAAACGGGTTGAATATCCTTTGCCTTTAGAAAAGATCAAAGAATATGGTCTCGCTCATTCAATTGAACCTTTGATTTGTGATGTTGATTCGCTGATTAAAAATAAAATGGATCGAAATTATAGCCTGATGTGGGAAACCGCCAGCATGGCACCCCACCGCTTTGCCAATTTATTTGATCAACGGGTTTTGGTGATTTTAGATGAATTTCAAAACATTACCAAATATATTTATCGAGATGAAAAGTGTGAAGGAAAACCAGATGATACCCTAGCAGGAAGTTATCACTCACTAAGTGAATCAAAAATAGCGCCCATGCTAGTAACAGGCTCTTATGCGGGTTGGCTACTCAATATCATTAACCAATATTTAGAAGCTGGTAGATTAAAACAAATTCGTTTTTCTCCCTATTTAACGCCAGATGAAGGTTTGCAAGCAGTTTATCAATATGCTCAATTTTATGAAGAGCCAATTACTAATGAAACGGCTTTGCAAGTTAATGAATTGTGCATGGCTGATCCTTTTTTTATTTCTTGTGTGATTATCAGCGAATACGAAGGTAAAGATTTAACAAACGATGATGGTGTCATCAATACCGTTAATTATGAAATTTCAGCCGATACGGCTGAAATGTTTTTAAATTGGGGCGAATATATTGAAAAAACCGTCGCAAGCGTGAATAATCTCAACGCAAAAAAAATTTTGTTGTACTTGAGCAAACACAATGATCGTTACTTCACTCCAAAAAATTTGAAAAATGACTTAAATCTAGACTTAGAGATTCCGGAAATCCATAGACAATTAAAAATTCTAAAAGAAGCGGATTTAATTAATCGAGGTGTTTCTGATCTTCAATTTAGAGGGTTACAAGATGGCACAATAAATTTAGTTTTACGCAATCGTTTTGAAGAAGAAATCAGAGACGTTGCGCCAAATCTGAAACAAGAATTTGCAGAAATCATTGCGCAATTAAAACACAAAAATCGCCAACTACAAGGCAAAGTTAACTACTACTCCGGTAAATTTGCGGAACATATCTTGGCGACGGCTTTTAGAAGTCAAAAACGTTTTGCCTTATCCCAGTTTTTTCAAAATGTGCTTGATACAACCCCATTGAACATTCAAAAAGTGAGAGAACGAGTGCACATTCAACGCTCAGATGGTAAAATGCTAGAAATTGATATTGTTGCAGAATCATCAGCCCACCGAGTTGTACTTGTTGAAGTGAAAAAAAGGGACGTCAAAATAGGATTAAACCATGTAGAAGATTTTCAAGAAAAAGTTGAAATTTATAAAAATCAGTTTCCAGAGGCGATTGTTTTACCCGCTTATTTGTCATTGGGTGGCTTTGTTTCAGAGGCGAGAGATTTTTGTCTAGAGCGGGGCATTGCTATAGCAGAACGAATTGAGGCGTTATAAATTAATAACTGATGTTACGCAGTCTATTTCTTAAACCCATGAAAAACTACAAGGATTATATTATCGATAGGATAAACCTAGCTATAATAAGGTTTTGAC
>CAYFOB010000748.1:0-2046 GCA_964344525.1 uncultured Thiomargarita sp. | reverse complement strand
GTGAGGAGTTGATTAAGCCGTTTTTGGTGGGCAAAGATGTTAAACGGTATCAGCCTGTTGAGGGAAAACGTTATTTGATTTTCACACGTCGTGGCGTAGATATTCAACAATATCCTGCGATAGAACAACACCTTAGCCAATTTAAGGAGCGGCTGATGCCAAAACCCAAAAATTGGAAAGGGGGAAAATGGCAAGGACGTAAACCTGGGGCTTATCAGTGGTATGAAATTCAAGATACAGTGGCTTATTACCAAGAATTTGAAAAGCCAAAAATCATTTATCCCAACATTTGTAAAAAACCAGAATTTTCTTTTGATGAAACGGGTTATTACAGCAATCAAAAATGTTTTATTATATCTGCATCAAATAAATATTTGTTAGGAATTTTAAATAGTTCAGTAACATTTCTATTATTTCGTTTAATCCTGCCTAAATTACGGGGGGATTTTTATGAGCCCAGCTATGTTTATTTTAAAAATTTTCCCATTTGTCCAATTGACTTTGACAACCCAAGCGATAAAGCCAACCATGATAAAATAGTCCAATTAGTCGAACAAATGCTAGAACTCAACAAACAACTCACATCCGCCAATGAGCTGCAAATCAAAGAAATATTGAAACGGCAGATTAAGGCGGTTGATGGGGAGATTGATCAATTGGTTTATAGGTTGTATGATTTGACGGTGGAGGAGATTGGGATTGTGGAGAAAGGGGAATAAAAATTGCTTGGTATTATAATATACTATACAAACCCTATTTTTACTTCTATTTTGGGTGGTGCTGCAATGTGATAAAAATTTGCCTCTCTATAAAATTCGTTGTACTTTGTCAAAAGATGATATAAAACACGTACACTTATCATTTTGGGGGAACCCGTATCATCTTGGCGTGAGGTCATGCACACAACCTTGGAAATAGATATAAATGCGAATGATAAAATAATCAAAGATTTCCTGCAATTTGTTGGGAAAAAAATCTTGGGAGCACATAAAATGCCAGCAATAACCATAGAAATTCCCGAAGAAATTTTGGAAAATTACCACACAATAGAGGCCATCAGACAAGCCATTTATGAAGATGTGATTGCCAATGAATATCAAAAAGGGAATATTTCCATTCGGCAAGGTGCAAAAATGCTGGGTTTAACTTATGAAAAATTCATGGTAGATTTTTTAGGAAACAGAAAAATATCTTTTATCAATGCGACCTCTTCCGAATTGGAGGCAGAATTTCAACAAGAAGACGCTTGGTTAGATGAAGTGTTGGGGAATAAAACATGATAGTTATTTCTAACTCAAGCCCACTCATAGCCCTATCCAGAATTCAACAATTGTCTATTCTTAAGCATTTGTTTAAAAAAATATATATTCCAGAATCCGTTTTTCAAGAAGCCGTTTTACAAAGTAATGTTAGTCTCCAAAAGGAAAATATCTTAAAAGCGATTGATGATTTTATTATTGTTGCAAAACCACAAACCGTTTTGTCATTTAAACGAAAGCTTGATTTTGGAGAAAGAGGAGTTATTAATTTAGCGTTTGATAAACAGGCTGAATTCTTGATAATTGATGACAAAAAAGCCAAAAATGAAGCTCAAGAACTTGGGTTTAAGGTATTAAAAACTTCAACACTCCTTAAACGGGCTGAAAAATTAAAATTGATTAGTTCCTATTCAGAAGTCATGCAAGAACTTGAAGAAATCAAGATTTATTTGCCAAAATAACCGATGTTACACATTAATAGCCTAAAACTTAAATAATTTGTGCCCTCTTTTTTTTGAACCTTGATTTAAAGGAAAATCAAAAAATTATCACTTTCATCAATCTTGTTAATTCTTTAAATCAAGGTTCATAAAAAGGGAAGACATAAGTACCTGTTCATGAATTTTACCGCATTTTGGAGTCCAAAGCAGCGCTTTGGAAACTTATGTCCAAAGCGCTGCTTTGGACTCCAAAATACCTGAAAATTCATGGTTCAGTACTTAAGTAAATGATAAATTTATGCCAACCCAACAAATCCAACCCCTAATAAAACGCTTTAAAAGCCAAC
>CAYFOB010000747.1:0-2047 GCA_964344525.1 uncultured Thiomargarita sp. | reverse complement strand
TTTTTATTAAAATATCATAATATTCTAATTAACTAACTTGAACATCGAGTATTAGCCACTTTTGAACGTGTCAGCCAACCTTTTGAAAAGACAAAAATGATGCTAGTGACTGGACATGCAGGAATTGGAAAATCGGCGTTGGTGCGAGAAATTTATAAACCCATGACTCAAAAACGAGGCTATTTTATCACAGGCAAATTTGACCAATTACAACGCAGCATCCCTTATTCTGCCATTGTGACGGCTTTTACTGATTTGGTGCGACAACTGCTCACCGAAAGCAAAGCACAGCTGGTAGAATGGAAAGAAAAAATATTAACAGCAGTGGGTAGCAACGGAAAAGTCATTACTGAAATCATCCCACAAGTAGAATTAATTATTGGCACGCAACCAGATATCCCTACCTTTGCCCCCCGTGAAGCGCAAAATCGGTTTAATCTTGTATTTCAAAACTTTATTCACGTTTTTTGCCATCCTGCACACCCATTGGTTATCTTTTTGGATGATTTGCAATGGGTAGATTCTGCCAGCCTAAAATGGATGACTCTAATTGCGAATCAGAGCCAAAATCTTTTTTTAATTGGCGCTTATCGTGAAGTGGATGCGGCTCATCCGTTGAATTTGACGTTAAAAACAATGCAACAATCGGGCGTGAATATCCAAACCCTGAAACTCACTCCTTTAAATTTGCCTGACATTAATCAATTTATTGCAGATAGCTTAAAAAACACCCCAGAAACAACCCGACGACTTGCAGAACTCGTATTAAGCAAAACGGCTGGCAACCCATTTTTTATGGAAGAATGTTTAAAAACGCTTTACACAGAAAAATTGCTCAAATTTAACTTCCAAAAAGCGAATTGGCAATGGAAATTAGCGCGCATTCAAGCAAGAAATATCACCGATAACGTGGTTGAGCTGATGGCAGATAAAGTGCAAAAATTGAGAAAAAATACGCAAGCCTATTTAAAAATAGCCTCCTGTATTGGAAATCAATTTGATAGCAAAACATTAGCCATTTTTTATGGAACAACGCCCGAAGATGTACAAACCAAATTATGGGAAGCGCTTGCTGAAGGATTGATTTTGCCCTTAGGTGATACTTACAAATTTGCCCATGATCGTATTCAACAAGCGATTTATTCACTGATTAGAAAAGAACATAAACAGGCGGTGCATTGGCAAATTGGTAGAAGTTTGCTGGATAACACACCATTTGAACAACTAGAAGCCAACCTATTTGCCATCGTTGACCAATTAAATGCCAGTATTGGCTGGGTTTATTTGCCCTCAGAACGAGACGAATTATCGCGGTTAAATCTAATGGCTGGAAAAAAGGCTAAAGCATCAGCCGCCTACCAACAAGCTTTGGACTACCTAAAAAAAGGAATCTCCTTATTAGAAGCACAAAGTTGGCAAACGCAATATGAATTAACATTAGAAATGCATGTTGAAGCCGCAGAAACGGCTTATCTCAACGGCAAGATTAAACAAATGAAATATTGGCTGAGGGAAGTCTTACAAAAAGCCAAAACATTGCTTGATAAAGTCAAAAGCTATGAAATTAAAATTCAATCATCTATTGCACAAAACCAAATGGTGTCTGCGGTTGAACTGGGCTTACAAGTATTAAAATTACTAGGTATTTCTTTACCAAAAAAACCCAAAAAATGGCACCTAATCTTCAGTATTTTACAAACAAAACGCTTTATCAATCGCATTGAAGAACTCAAAAATTTACCTCAAATGACGCATCCTCTCAAATTAGCAGCAATGCGTATTATGTCCCAAATCAACTATGCCGCCTATCTTGCAATGCCCAAACTTTTCCCATTGCTGGTATCTAAACAAGTCATTTTATCCATAAAATATGGAAATACGGCAGTTTCATCCTATGGCTATGCGGCTTATGGGCTGATTTTATGTGGCGTACAGGGCGACATTGAAGCAGGCTATCGGTTTGGACAATTAGCTTTGAGCGTGGTAGAACAATTTGAAGCCAAAAATCTTCAAACCAAAATTATTTTTATGGTCAACAATTTTATAA
>CAYFOB010000746.1:0-2053 GCA_964344525.1 uncultured Thiomargarita sp. | reverse complement strand
TCCTATATTAGTACTTAATAATATTTTTATTTACTAACTTGAACATCGAGTAGAAGATAGAGTGTATTTTTCTGTTCCCCGCTTGGTATTGATTGAACGTAAACAGGTAGCAAGCTACTTACAAGCACATGCCAGTGAAAGAATTAGCGTTATCCAACAAACTTTTAAAGGGGTTTTTAATGGCACTGCAATATTATTTTTTCCTGAAGAAAAAAGTCTTGAACTTGTCAGATTGTTGCTTCAAGAAGATGTGCCTTTAGATTTATTAACAACACTTGAGCAAGATGCCATGCTTGAAGTGGGTAATATCATTTTGAATGCCATTTTGGCAACCCTTGCTGATATGCTTGATATGGAAGTACGTTGCAGTTTGCCAAACTTGTTTAGTGGTAGTTGCTACAATTTGTTAAATAAGCTCTATTCTACCCGAGAACAGATCAATGAGCCTGTTATTGTGTTATTTGTGGATTTTGTGACTGGTGAAAGTGCCATTAATGGGTACATTGTGCTCATGCTGGATGGGATTGCATTAGCCACTTTTCGTGTTGGGGTAGAAAAGTTGCTTAATCAGTCTTAACGAACCTTTAAAAAAACTTATGATAAAAATATCTGATGATGAACAAGATGCTATGCAGGAGCTCTTCAATATCAGCGTTGGGCAGGCTGCAAATTCACTGAGCCAAATGGTTGGTGAAAGAATATTGCTTTCAGTACCCCGCATGGTATTTGTTGAACGTAGAGAAGCTGCGACGTATATCCAAAAATATTCTAGTGATAGAATTAGCGCAATTCCACAAAATTTTGATGGTTCTTTTAGTGGTACTGCAGTACTGTTTTTTCCAGAAGAAAAAAGTCTTGAATTGGTCAGATCATTGCTCCAAGATGATGTACCATTGGAATCATTAACGGATTTTGAGCAAGACTCCATGCTTGAAGTGGGAAATATTATTTTGAATGCGATTTTAGCAACCCTCACCGATCTGCTTGAAATGGATGTACGCTGTGGACTTCCGCAATTTCTGAATGGTGATTGCTACAATTTGTTAAATCAGCTATTCTTAGAACCAGAAAATCGCTCAGATTGTAAAAATAACGATCAAGTGATCGTGTTGTTTGTGGATTTTGTGACTGGTGAAAATGCCATAACGGGGTATATTGTACTCTTGTTAGATGGGATTGCCTTGACAAATTTTCGTCGTGGCGTTGAACAGTTGTTAAACCAATAAGCGTTGTGTATGGCACGATGCATAGGAGAGAAATATCACATGCAGTTTTCAGTTTTAATTGCTGACGATTCCAAAATGTCGAGAAATAAAGTCAAAAAAATACTGTCTTCGTTTTTATCAGAGATGGAAGCAACAGAAGCCGCTAATGGGCAGGAAGTGATAGATATTTGCGGTACCCGAACGTTTGATCTCATGCTATTGGATTTGAATATGCCAGAAGTTGATGGGTATCAGGTACTCAGAACACTGAAATCTAAAAATATCTCAATTCCCATCATTGTTGTGACGGCTAATTATCAACGTGGCTCAATTGCTGAAGTAGAAGAAATTGGAGGCGCCATTGCATTTTTACGAAAACCACTCACGCAGGAAATTCTTGAACCCGCACTTAGGGAAAATAAATTTATCTCATAAATGTCTATACAAATAATTTCCTACTGTAAATTTATTCACGTTTTCGGATTTTAAATTCAAAATCACTAACTACTGCAGGATGGCGGAAATTTCCAGGCCACCTACACTCGAAGCAGAGCTTCGATGAATGCATTCCCAAGCAGGAGCTTGGGAACGAGAATAAATAGGTTTTCTCGTTCCCAAGCTCCCGCTTGGGAATGCATGCCCCGAAGCTCCGCTTCGAGTGGCCTGGAAATTTCCGCCATCCTGCACTACTATTATACTGTAGGTTGGGTTAGATTTTTTCGCGCAGCGAAAAAACGTAACCCAACATTATTACTTTTAATAAAGGATAACCCCCATTAATGAAGTGACGCAAGACTTAGAGGCTGTTTTGGAAAAAAATGAGAGAAGACTCTTTACCTTTTCAGAAA
>CAYFOB010000745.1:340-2060 GCA_964344525.1 uncultured Thiomargarita sp. | reverse complement strand
TTTATGAGCTAAATGCGATTGGGCAGGTTTATTTAACGGGTTTTCGCTTACATTATCAACAGCGTGTTGAACTAACTCAGGCAGACAATAGAAAAGCCCCCACTTTTGGAAATGATCATCACTATCCAAAAGGCTTCAAAGATTTTGTCAAACAAGTTTGGCAAGATAATATATGGATTCAAACAGCCCATTCCGTTTCTTATAGTGGACAATCAGCCATTAAAGGCATTGGTTTCAAAGTCATAGCAGAAGGCGAAACATTGAGTCTAATTGGAACATTCCGAGATAAAAGCCAAGGTGCGAGATTCAAAATTCTTTTAGCAGATGAGTCTCAAGCGAAATTAGCAATAGCAGCAGATAGGCTTAATCAAAAATATAATTCACCTAATCTTTAAAGGTAACTCATGAAAAACCTTTTATTTAGTTTTATAACATCGAACTTTTTGCTACTACCCCCTAGCATTTTCGCTTTAGATGGGGATATTAACATTGATTCACTTGGCAAGCCAACCGTCAAGCCAAGGCTCATGCTAATACTGGATAGCTCTGGTAGTATGAATGAAACAGACAAATATAATGACATTAAAATTGATACGGCCAAAATCAAAATTTCGGAGATTTTAGGCAAAATAACAGACGGTCCCACCAATGTTGCTTTGATGGCTTACAATGATTGCCAAACTAAATTGCTGGTACCACCCTCAAATACTAATATTGGGCGAGTTCAAGCGAGAGCAATGAGCATTTTTCCGGCGGGAAAAACACCCATTGCTAAATCTATTCAGGAAGCCGGACAGATATTGGGAAATAACGCGCAAAAAACCACCATTATCTTGATCAGTGATGGTGAAGAAACTTGTGGTGGCGATCCTTGCGCCGAAACCAAAAGGCTAAGCCCTACTTTTGAATTAAAATTTCATACCATTGGCTATTCTGTTGATGAAAATACGCGAAACCAATTGCAATGTATTGCTGAAGCCGGTGATGGGGAATATCATGAGGTAGAAGATTCCTTTTCTCTTGGTACAGTAATTCATGAAATTGTCAAAGAAGAAATCACCAAAACCTTTGATGAGGATGCTGATGGTGTCAGGAATGAGCTGGATGATTGTCAAGCTACTTTGACTGGATTTACGGTAGATAAAACTGGTTGTGAAACCGCTTACACCATGCCAACGCCTTTTCCAACTAATTCGAGCAGCATAGTTCCAGAATTAGTACAACCTGCTGTACAACAACTGGCGAATTATCTCAAACAGCACCCAGAGAAAAAGGCCCAAATACAGGGACATGCCGATGCCAGAGGGACAGAAGAATATAACCAAGCTTTATCTGAAAAACGTGCTGAGTTTATGAGGGCTCAATTGATTCAGTCTGGTATTTCTCCCCAGAGACTATCTTCGGTTGGATTTGGAGAAACACGGCCAATTGCGGATAATAAATCTCCACTTGGACAACAGAAAAACCGGCGGGTTGAAGCAGAATTTATTGATTAAACAAATATTTTTCTTATTTGACCGAGTTAGATAAATTTGATGAGGTTGAGGAATAACTGATGATTATAGTTCGCAACGGTTTAATTTTATTATCATTTATATTTGTCTGGGCTTGTGCTTCAAAACCGATACAGCCAGAAATTAAGCCCGAATTAATACAAAAGACCATCGAGCCACCGGCACCATCAGCCTCTGCATTTAGTGGCAATGAAGATGTCAAAACC
>CAYFOB010000745.1:0-330 GCA_964344525.1 uncultured Thiomargarita sp. | reverse complement strand
TATCAATAGCAAAGATGCAGATGGTTTAAGCTCACTCCATATTGCTGCTTTTAATGGTTCTTACGAAATAGTCCGTCTCCTGCTCGAAAGAGGAGTGGATATCAATACGGAAGTCGGCGGTTGGACCCCACTGGAGATTGCTTTTGCTCAGAACCATCGTGAAATAGCCAATTTGTTGAACGAAATTAATGTTTTTTTTCAAGCCGCTAAAAAAGGCGAAGAGCAAGAAATTAAAACTTTGCTAGAAAAAGGCATGGATGTCAATATAAAAGACAAAGAAGGTTGGACAGCTTTACATCAGGCCGCCTTTAATGGTCAAACTGAAATTGC
>CAYFOB010000744.1:0-2061 GCA_964344525.1 uncultured Thiomargarita sp. | reverse complement strand
CCCCGAAGCTCCGCTTCGAGTGGCCTGGAAATTTCCGCCATCCTGCACTAGTTGTCAATGATTAAATCATTGTTTTTAAGAAACTTGGCGCGTAACATCAGTCATTATTGTTTGCAAAAACTCACGCAAATGCTTCTTATTGCCGCCCAGATTTTTTCTTCAAATACACCAACAACAAGGAAATGGCTGCTGGTGTAATCCCCTGAATCCGTGAAGCTTGTCCCACCGTGCTAGGGCGATATTCCATTAATTTTTGGCGAACTTCGCTGGAAAGTCCTGAGACTTCGCTATAGTCTATATCTTTGGGCAATAAAGTTTCTTCATAGCGGCGCAGTCGTGCAATTTCTGCTTCTTGACGTTCAATGTAACCGCTATATTTTTGTTGTATTTCAACTTGTTGCTGCACATCGTTGGGAACGTGAGTGCTTGCAACAGTTGGTAAATTGAGCAAATGGGCATAAGTGACTTCTGGACGGCGTAATAATTCTAAACAGCTCACTTCACGACGTATTGTTGTAAATGCCACTTCATCTTTGGGACGAACCCATATTTGACTCAGGCGTTGTTTTTCTGCCTCAATGGCGGCATTTTTGGTTTCAAAGGCTTGCCATTGCGCATCACCAACCACACCTAATTCTCGCCCAATTGGTGTCAGACGTAAATCGGCATTATCTTCGCGCAATAATAAGCGATATTCTGCGCGACTGGTAAACATTCGATAGGGCTCACTTGTTCCTCGCGTGATCAAATCGTCAATAAGCACTCCGATGTAGGCTTCATCACGGCGCGGCGTCCAAGGGGCTTCGCTGCGCACTTGCCGAGCGGCATTCATACCAGCAATCAATCCTTGGGCTGCGGCTTCCTCATAGCCCGTTGTGCCATTGATTTGTCCAGCAAAAAAGAGCCCTTTGATCACTTTAGTTTCTAAGCTTGGTTGCAAATCGCGGGGATCAAAAAAATCATATTCAATCGCATAACCGGGGCGTGTGATATGGGCATTTTCAAACCCTTTTATGGAGCGCACCAGTGCAAGTTGAATATCAAATGGTAAGCTCGTAGAAATACCATTGGGGTAAATCTCAAAAGTCTCCAAGCCTTCTGGTTCAACAAAAATTTGGTGTGATTTTTTATCAGCAAAGCGTACAATTTTGTCCTCAATTGAGGGACAATAACGAGGACCAATGCTTTCAATCACGCCCGTGTACATTGGAGAACGATCAAGTCCAGAGCGAATAATTTCATGGGTGCGCTCATTGGTGTGCGTGATATGACACGGTACCTGGCGTGGGTGCTGGCTAGCATTGCCTTGAAAGGAAAACACCGGCACCGGTTCATCCCCTGGCTGTGCATCTATTTCTGAATAGTCCAAACTACGACTATCTAAACGGGGCGGTGTACCCGTTTTTAGGCGATTCGCTCGGAGGGGCAGCTCGCGCAAACGCTGCGCTAAAGCATTGGCAGGCGGATCTCCAGCGCGTCCCCCTTGATAATTGCTTAAGCCAATATGAATGAGTCCTGCTAAAAAAGTGCCAGTCGTCAACACCACCGTGGGCGCAAAAAAGCGAATACCAGCTTGTGTAACGGCACCGATCACTTGCTCATTTTCCACAATTAAATCATCAACAGCTTGTTGAAACAATTTCAAATTGTCTTGCGTTTCAATGGCTTTTCGCACAACCGCTTTGTACAAGACACGATCCATTTGGGCGCGAGTGGCGCGAACAGCAGGACCTTTTCTGGCATTAAGAATACGAAATTGGATACCAGCTTGATCAGCAGCGCATGCCATTAATCCACCTAAAGCGTCAATTTCTTTGACCAAATGTCCCTTGCCAATACCCCCAATAGCCGGATTGCAGGACATTTGCCCTAAAGTTTCAACGTTATGAGTCAGCAACAATGTACGCACACCCAGCCGCGCCGCTGCAAGGGCAGCTTCAGTGCCCGCATGTCCACCGCCTATAACGATCACATCAAAATGTTCGGGATAGTTCATTTTAGTAACTGATGTTAAGTACTGAACCATGAATTTTCAGGTATTTTGGAGTCCAAAGCAGCGCT
>CAYFOB010000743.1:0-2067 GCA_964344525.1 uncultured Thiomargarita sp. | reverse complement strand
AGCGCTCATCTTTAATGTAGTACTCAATTTCAAGGAACGAGGATGCGTAACATCAGTTAATTATTTTATTTTTTAATATAAAGTATTAATAACTACAAGGATTATTTTTAAAAAAGGATAAGTCAAAACCTAAAGGTTTATCCTTTTTTAAAAGTAATCCTTGTAGTTTGATCCACAGGGCATTAATTATGCCATATTTATGTCGCATCACATCTGCCTAAAGAATCACAAATCTGCTCACGCAACCCCGATGATCGGCTGATTTTTTGCAAAACAGCCTCTTTAAATACCTGCTCATTTCCCCACACATTCACATTTTTTCTAGCGCGAGTGATGCCTGTGTAAATCAGTTCACGGCTCAATATTGGCAAAAATGGATCAGGTAATAACATCAAAACATCATCAAATTCTGAGCCCTGGCTTTTGTGAATTGTCATGGCATAAACAGTTTCATGTTCGGGCAAACGATTGGGCCAAAAGGCGCGGACTTGTCCATTAGAATCGGGAAAAAAGGCTTGTAATTCGTAACGATTAAGTATAATGCCAACATCACCATTAAAAAGCTGAAGATTGTAATCGTTGCGAGTAATCATAATGGGACGCCCATGATACCAGCGTGAACGGGTTCGTATCACTCCAAGTGACCTTAATTCATCCTCTATCCGACGATTAACCGTTTCAACACCATATGTGCCACGACGGCTGGCACATAAAATTCTAAATTTTTCAAAAGCTTGTAATACCATTTCTGGCGTCTTTTTTTCCAAACAACGCGAAAAATAGGCGATAATCTGATCAATAAGGCTGGGGGGCAAGCCAATACCCAAATGATGCCAATTCACATCAGGATAGTGTTCAGATTTCAAAATTTGTAATGCATCCTCACCTTGCCCTTGCTTTATCGCCTGTGCCAATTGCCATATTCCACTGTCTTCGCCAAAACGATAACTTTTGTCTAATAATACGATGCTATCCTGCAAGCCCGCCTCACAAATATCACCTAGCACCGTACCCGCCTCTACCGAAGCCAATTGATCCTTGTCACCCAACAAAATCCAACGCGCTGCTTTGGGGATTGCCTGTGCCAATTTAGTCATCAATGCTAAATCTACCATTGAGGCTTCATCAATCACCACAACATCATAGGGTAATAAATTGCCTGCATGACTGCGAAAATAGGGAGAATCATGCCGGCTGCCCAATAGGCGGTGTATCGTGTAAGTTTCTTGAGGAATAGTAGCTTTGATGGTGGGGGCACAATTTAAATTGTGCAAAGCTTGCGTAATAGCCTCCTGCAAACGAACAGCGGCTTTCCCAGTCGGCGCAGCCAAGGCAATGCTTAGCGTTGGGTTTTGTTCAAGCAATAATGTTAAAATTTTAACAACGGTGGAGGTTTTGCCCGTACCTGGACCCCCTGAAATAATGCAAAAACTGCGTTGCACTGCTGTATTAGCGGCAATTTTCTGCCAATTTGTATGTACTTTTTCTGGAAATAAGCGTAATAAACCCTGTTTTAAGGTGTTATGTTTGACATCAGTACGTGGCAGACTGCTGCGCGCACGAATATGCGCAGCTAATTGTTGCTCATAATCCCAATAGCGATACAAGTATAAACGATGCTTATCAAGAATTAACGGGGTATAATCTCCAGGATGACCCACGACGCGACAATTTTGCAAAGCATCTTGCCATTGAGATAAACTGGGGCAAGACAATAGATCCATACCAGGTTCTGGCTGCAGAGGAAATGATCGGTTAGCCAATACCTCTAAATCCACACAAGATGAACCAAGTGTGGTGAAATGACTGGCGAGGACTGCCCCTAACAATAAGGCATCATCTGTATGGTCAGCGAGGGTTGTCATAAATTTTGCAAAATGTACATCTAAATCTGAAAAAATACCCTGATCACGCAAATGTTCGATGGTGGTTAGCATGCTCATTTAATTACAAAACTTGGAAATAAAAAAAACTTCAAAAAAAATCCATGTGGATAAGCTTATTTCTGATAATGTCTAGTGCAGGATGGCGGAAATTTCCAGGCCACCTACACTCGAAGCAGAGCTT
>CAYFOB010000742.1:0-2082 GCA_964344525.1 uncultured Thiomargarita sp. | reverse complement strand
ATCTTTCTCGTTTTCTGAAAAAGACTTTTCATTTTTTCCAAAACAGCCTCTGAAGATCAACAGATTGTCGCGCAAATCCAGCAACTCTTTGCTACTGATGAAAAAATGATAAATTTTAATATCAAAAACAAAGAATTAGTGCTCTCACAGGAAATGATTGCTGAAACGGGTTGGCGATTATTATTTTTAGTTGAGAAAGACATCATTTTTAAACCGGTTTTTAAAATAAAAGTAATTACTCAGAAAATAGGTTTGACTGCTATTATTTTCTTGTTACTTTTTTATTCAATATTTTTTCTCTATCTTGTGGGCAAATCCCGCAAATTAGCCACGAAAATTTCTGCGCCGATTGTCAAACTGGTTGATACCACATCAAAAATCAGTCATACTGGTCATATTGAGATTAACCCTCTTAATTCAAATATCAAAGAAATTGATCAACTTGACAATAATTTCAATCGCATGATCCTTCACCTACAAAAACTATTTAATCACCTGGAAACTGCCAAGAACACTTTAGAAATGAAGGTGGTGGAACGAACCCATGAACTTTCGCAAGAAATTGTGGTGAGAAAACGTGCAGAGGAAGCCGCTCAAATAGCCAATCAAGCCAAAGGCACTTTCCTTGCCAATATGAGCCATGAGCTCCGCACGCCCTTAAATGGTATTTTAGGCTATGCCCAAATCCTTAAAAGAAATCGGAATTTAACCATTAACCAACAGGATGGACTCAATGTCATTTACAATTGTGGAAAGCATCTTCTCACCCTGATTAACCATATATTAGACATGTCTAAAATCGATGCACGCAAGATGGAACTTTACCCCACCGAGTTCAACTTTGACAGCTTTTTAAAGAGCATTATTGGCATTATCCGCATGCGAGCGCAGGATAAAGATGTCCGATTTACGTATGAAATTGATGATGACTTGCCCCTTGGTATTGAGGGTGATGAAACGCGTTTGCGACAAATCTTGCTCAATCTGTTAGGCAATGCAATCAAGTTTACTGACAACGGTGGCAAAGTGACACTTGGGGTTACAAAGCATTCCCCTTTGCTGCGTTTTGAAGTGATTGATAACGGGGCTGGGATGAATCCTGAGCAGCTAGACAAAATTTTCCAACCCTTTGAGCAAGTGGGTGATCCCCAACACAGGGCGGATGGCACCGGTTTAGGTTTAGCGATTAGCCAGCAGTTAGTCAAAATGATGGGCGGCGAAATTTCAGTCGCCAGTGAATTGGGCAAGGGAAGTACCTTCCGGTTTGAACTTTCATTGCCGTTCCTTGACACTTTCAGTCAAAAATTACGTCCTGAAGCTGGTAACATTGTGGGCTATGAGGGTAAACGGCGCAAGGTGTTGGTCGTTGATGACCAACAAGATAACCGCTTAATGCTATTTTCTTTGCTAGAGCCGATCGGTTTTGAAGTAGAGTTGGCGGTTAATGGACAAGAATGCGTAGACAAGGCACAAAAAATACAACCTGATATCATTTTGACAGATTTAGTCATGCCAATCAAAACAGGATTTGAAGCGGTGACGGAACTTCGCCAATTGCCACAATTTACCAAGTTACCCATTTTGGCAGTGTCAGCCAGCGTATTTGATATGGATCAAGCGCAAAGCCAGCGTGTTGGCTGTAACGGTTTCTTGTCCAAACCCATTAATGCCAAGAAACTGTTTGAATTTATGGAAGCCCATTTACAATTAAAATGGCAATATGACAACAATCAGCCAAAGCCTGAAGAAGAGGCACCGCATCCTGAAGAAGCTGACCTTATCCCTCCACCGCCAGAGGAATTGAAGGCGCTGTATGATTTAGCGATGCTTGGGCTCATGCAAAAGATTGAGGAACGGGCAAACGCTCTTTTTGAGCATGATGAAAAATACTGGGCTTTTACTAATAAGCTGCAAGAATTTGTGCGGCGTTATGACGATCAAAAACTTGCAACATTTCTTGAAAAGTTGATGTGATATAGCTTATTATTTTTGGTAGTGATACCGACAAGAAACAATAACCTGACAAATTCAACGCTTCTGGTTTTCCTAAGCCTTCAAATGGGGTTCTTTGAATATCTTTGA
>CAYFOB010000741.1:0-2086 GCA_964344525.1 uncultured Thiomargarita sp. | reverse complement strand
GGCGTACACTTGCTCATAAATGCGGGGTACAGAAATAAGGATTGTTGGATGCAAGGCCTTTAAATCCATGCCTAATTGGGGAATGGAACGTGCGTACGCAACAGTCGCGCCAACGACCATCGGCAGATAGTATCCCCCGGTGCGCTCGAGGGTGTGCGATAGGGGCAAAAAGGATAAAAAAAGGTCTTCATGTTGAAAATTTGTACAACCTGCAGTAGTTTGGGCATTAGTAAGCATGTTACGGTGGCTGAGCATGACACCTTTAGGACGCCCAGTGGTGCCAGAGGTATAAACAATGCTTGCCAACTGGTCTGGTGCGCTTTCTTCTGCGCGTAAGGCATAATTCTTTTCTGTTGGTAGCCAGTTGTCCAAAAATACTAAACGCGAATCTGAACAATCCTTATCATCAAATGTTTGCACAGAAACAATGCGCCTCAATGTAGACAATTCATCACGTGCTGTGTACAAACGTTTCCACTGTGTTGCGCCCTCAACTAACAATAGTTTAACCTCAGCATTGGCGATAATGTAGGCCACATTATCAGGGCGATCATCGGTATATAAAGGAATTATAACTAAGCCGAGCCCTAATCCGGCTTGATCAAACATCACCCATTGGGGGCTATTGCGCAACATAATGGCGATTTTATCACCAGGCGCAAGATTTTCCTGCGCCAAAGCCGCTTGCCAACACGCTACCTGTTCCAACATCTCAGCCCAACTCAAATCCCGCCAAATTTTTTGTTCTTTGTCAAAATGACGATAAGCAACATGTTGGGGGGTGCGTTTAACACGTTCACGAAATAATTCTGGTAATGTTGATGCGATTTGTGCGGTAATAATGTCACTCATTTTTGATATCCTTTATGGATGATATAGCTGATAAGGAGCAAATTACGGCTTGATTCAAACGGCTTTTTTATGTAAAACTAGAGGTTCTTTTAATAAACTGGAGTCCAATTTTGGACAAAAACTATTTTGGAGTTTAACAAATATGTATTCGCCTGTCACACCTATATGGGCTGCTATTGCTTTGCTACTGGCTGGTTGTGTTTCAGTACCCTCAGGCGAAAAGCCTGGTCCAGATCCTTCTGAGGCTAAGTTGGTACCTATGTTTCAAAAAATTGATGGTACAAGATATCATATCGTTAGAGCTAATGACACTTTAGCTAAGATTGCCCAAACTTATGGCCGCGATATCAACGATCTTGCCCAATGGAATAACCTCAAGCCGGATGATACGATTAGTGTTGGTCAATATTTACGAGTTGACGGCGTCAGTAGTGAAAATACTCCTCCAAAATCCACCGCTGTTACTATCCCAGTGGCACCCACCGCGCCACCGGAGCCAACGCCTATTGAGCCGCCCAGTGCAAAGGGCACCCACACTGTGCAGCCGGGTGAAAGCTTGGATTCCATTGCCTCCCAGTACGGATATAGCGCCAAAGAGATTGCCGCTTGGAATAAGATTGAAGATCCCAGCGGGGTAGCTGCGGGACAAATATTGACCGTTATCCCCCCTAATTCCACACATTCACTGGTGGAAATGGTAGATTATCATACAGTGCTGCCCGGTGACAATTTATCTAATTTGGCTAGACATTATGATGTGGAGGTTTCTGAACTAATTACATCGAATAATATACAAACGGTTGATAAAGAATTATCAATTGGGCAAAGTCTCAGGGTGACCCCCCCCGTTCCGACTGACAGCGCAACACCCTCACCCGTGAGTACCTTACCCCCTGAAATTTCATCTTCTGATGAAGAAACTTATCACACCGTTGATTTTGGAGAAACGCTGTCTGGAATTGCTGAAAAATATAATTTACGATGGCGCGAATTGGCGACATGGAATAATATACCCTCCCCTTATACTGTGAAAGTGGGGCAAAAATTACGCTTGAGCAATCCCTCGGAACCCAATAGCTACCATGTTGCGAAACCAGGAGAAACCTTGCAAAGTATTGCGAAAATGTATGAGCTATCCGTTGACGATTTAGCCAAGTGGAACGAGCTTGGTAAACCTTATACGATTTATCCAGGGTTTAAAGTGAAACTCGCGCAACATTAAAGTGATAGTTTA
>CAYFOB010000740.1:0-2086 GCA_964344525.1 uncultured Thiomargarita sp. | reverse complement strand
AAAATATGGATTCAAAATGACGAGACTGAAGAAGGTATCGCCACGGATTTGCTAGCCGCTGGTGTACCAAAAGAGGATATTGTACTCGGTTTTCGTCCCCCCTCAATTCGCCCTTATACGGAATTTGCCGCTGAGACTGGCACAAGCGGCTCTGCAATGGTTTAGATATTTAACGACAAGGATTATATTATCAAGTTCGCCCGTGAAAACCGTGCGCCCTTGACTTATCCCGCTCGATAATATAATCCGTGTAGTTATAGATTTTAACTTGATAACTAAGTACAGCAGTGAACACAACCACGGAATATTGATAAACTTGCAAAAGAAAACCCTAATAACTACAAGGATTACATTTAAAAAAGGATAAAGCAAAACCATGCGCCTTTGACTTATCCCTTTTTAAATATAATCCGTGTAGTTATTGATTTTGACTTTGCAAATAGATTAACCCATTAAAACTAAACCATTGGTAAAAAAAAATGAACAACTTAACAACCCTCCTATTAACAATAGTACTTTCAATTATCGCACTGCCCACCAACGCCAACACAATCCATTCGTTGGATGATGGGCTTGTGGCGTATTATCCATTTGATGGTAATGTTTTAGATGCATCTGGCAATGGGCATCATGGAACGGTGCATGGTTAAGTACAACTAATATTATTAATTGTATCAATAAATTATTTTAATTTGACTTAGCAAACAACTAATATTATTTAATGTTTTTCCGCTTATGAAAAAAAAAGTTTATATTGAAACAAGTATTCCAAGTTTTTATCACAACAACCGAGCAGATTCAGAAATGATTGCTCGACAAAACTGGACACAAAAATGGTGGAATAATTTTCGTCAATATTATGATTTAGTCGCTAGTAAGGCGGTTTGGGATGAATTAAGGAGTGGTGATTTTCCAACACAAGAAAATGCTTTAGATATGTTGAAAGAAGTGCCCTTTGTTCCCATAGAACCTGCGATTTCAGAAATTGTTCAAGTTTATATTCAACATCGTATTATGCCAAATGATCCTTTGGGTGATGCTCTTCATCTGGCTTTAGCATCATTTCATAAGTGTGATTTTCTTTTAACCTGGAATTGTAGACACATTGCTAATGCCAATAAATTTGCACATATTAAGAGAATCAATGTTATGCTTGATTTATTCACACCTATGTTGGTGACTCCATTAGAATTAATGTGGGAGGATAAAACTGATGACTGATGATCCTATTCTTTCTCAAATCAGAAAAACACGACATCGCATTTCCGAAAAATGTGACCATGATCCTAAAAAATTGGTGGAATATTATATTAAGCTCCAAAAAATGGATCAAGAAAGTTTAACGGCTGACAAGCGACGAACAAGAATAAATTCATAATTCTTGAAGTTCGTAGATAAACGAATTAACCCAACAAAACTAATCAGTTTATCCCCGTAATCCGCTGTACTAAACACAACCATTGGTAAAAAAAAATGAACAACTTAACAACCCTCCTATTTACAACAGTACTCTCAATTATTACACTGCCCACATACGCCAACACAATCCATTCCTTGGATGATGGGCTTGTGGCTTAAAATAATAAGCAAATTAGAGGAAATTCAAAATGATTTCAACTTCCAAAAATAGTAGAAAAGAAAATCTATTACTATCTCAAACATTAAAATATGATATTGAAGTCACCCAAAATGGAAAAGTGGAGTTGCCAGTCCCTTTTCAAGTTGGCACACATTTGACAGTTTTTGTGGTGACAGAACAGCCAAACGATAATTTTGATGATCTTTTGGCAGCCTCTCAAAGTAGTTTAGATTTTTGGGATAATCCTTTTGATGATGAGGATTGGAATCATGTATAAACAAGGCGATATTGTGTTAATTCCAGTTCCATTTACTGATTTGTCTTCACAAAGAAAACGACCAGTCATTGTTATTTCTAATAATGCCTATAATCAGAAAACCGCAGATATCATTGTTGTTGCAATGACTTCTAATCCTGTTGAAATTGACTATAGTTTTACCATCACATCATCTGATTTAATACAAGGGCAGCTGAATCGCCCTGGAAAAGTCCGCGTTGATAAAATTT
>CAYFOB010000739.1:0-2091 GCA_964344525.1 uncultured Thiomargarita sp. | reverse complement strand
AGAAAATTTAATATTATTGTGCGCAACATCAGTAATTAATTCTTGTTGCTCAGCTGAAAATTGCAATGCTCTTACCTCATATCACAGTTCAAATTATTAACTGATGTTACGCACTATCGTTCCCAAAACCACAAATAACTACAAGGATTATATTATCGATAGGATAAACCATGGTTCTCAAACGGTTTTGACGGTGCCGTTTTTAAATATAATCTGTGTAGTTATAAGGATGGAAGAAAAGTGCATAACATGAATTATTAACTGATGTTACGCACTCTTGTTCTCAAACCCAATTAAGCAGTGTGACGACTAAAATAGGAAATAACGCTAAATTAATTTCATTGACACTAGGCTCATCAGTGTCATCAGGCAATTCCGCCCGTGCAATATCCACTTTTTGTAGCACATCCCGCAACGCTTCATTGCTATCAAAGCCGGCATCAAATTCTAAAGTGACTGCTGCATGTCCTTCACTGGCAATTGCCGTCATTTCTTTTACACCTTCAATAGCCCGTAGCTCTTTTTCCATTGGGCGCACGAGGAGACGCTCAGCATCTTCAGGAGAAATACCCTCATGACTCATGGAAATATAAAGAATGGGTATGGCTATATCGGGCTCAGATTCTTTGGGAATATTTCGATAGGCGATGCTGCCGCCAATGAGAATGAACAGGAGTATTAAAATAACGCTGCGATTATTGACAGCGTTGTTTAAGCAAGAATATTGCAAGCAATGAAAGCCTTTTCGTCCTGCGCGGCGGCTCCTGGGGCAGCGTCGCTGGGGGGGCGCGGTCGGCGGGCCGCGGCTGGAGGCAGCCGACTGTGCGCTACGGGCATGGCGGGTTTCGGCTGGCCAGGATTCCCTAACCCTTGGATTTTGGTGCTTTTTCCCTTGGGTTTTTGGTTTTTTGGGTTTTTTTGCTTAAAAGGGGAAAAGTCTTAAAATGAGGAAGGGTTGTGGGCCTGGTATGTGGGGCACGCGCAGCGTGCGCCGCGCAATTTTTTTTATAACCATGTTAATATAATGGTTTTTGTTGGGAACACAGTCAGGGCGCATCAGCCCAGAGATGCCTTGAAATAAATCACCCTTAGTACAACGGATTTGGGGAATAAACGGATTGTTATTGTTGGAGTCCAAAGCTTTAGCTTTGGACTAGCTTCGGACTCGTCCAAAGCTAAAGCTTTGGACTCAGGACATTTATTTTTGGACAGCTACTTAACACCTATCAGTTTGGTTTAAGTCATTGAAAAACGAGTACAACGAATTACGTGGATAAACGGATAAACCAAAAAAAATCAATAAATTATCCGTTTATCCACGTAATTCGTTGTACTAGATTAACAAAACTGATAGGTGGTAAGGGACAGCTACAGAGAGCTTGACTATTGAACATTATTTAAATTATTATATTTAATTGATACGGAGCAATAATATGCACTATCTACTCGTTTTTATTGGAGTCATTGCCTACCTTGGTACAAAGTTATACGATGACATCAAAACCCGTTCAGATTCTAATGGCACAACGGAAGAACTATCTCCTGAAGATGATGAACCTAACCAATACATTGCCACCATTGAGCAACGCTATACCATCGCGTCAACATCACTCGTTGTAGCACTGGGTAGCTTATTTTTTCCAGTATTGGCTATCATTAGCGTGGCTGGAGTCGTCTATACCACAATTCCTATTTGGAAAAAGGCCTATCGTTCATTGTTTAAAGAACATCGATTTGATATGGCTGTTTTTGATTCTATCCTCTTCCCTTGGGTTTTTATGAGTAAGCATTATTTTATCCTAGCTTTACTTAATTGGATTTGTTACTTAAGCAAAACATTTGCTTACAAAGTCAAATCTATAGAAAAAAACCTCCGCGCAATGCTCCTCCAAGATTTTCGACAAATCCCAAAATTTGTTTGGTTACTAAAAGATGAGGTTGAGATTGAAGTGCCGTGTGAAGAATTAAATGTTGGTGATACTATTGTAGTCAATGCCAATGAGATTATACCGGTATATGGAGTGATTGTTAATGGTACTAGTGTAAGAAGGCAAAAATATCAGGGCCATTTTAGATGGTCAAAGGTTTTCC
>CAYFOB010000738.1:0-2092 GCA_964344525.1 uncultured Thiomargarita sp. | reverse complement strand
GGTGCTCTTAGGGATAAACACCTGAAATTCTGTTAGACTTTACTCCATGAATCAACTCACTCATTTTAATCAAGCCGGTGAAGCTCACATGGTCAATGTGGGTGAAAAAGCCAGCACCGATCGTATCGCCATTGCCGAAGGCATGATCACTATGCAACCACAAACATTAAATTTAATTATGGATGGGGGGCATAAAAAAGGAGATGTCTTGGGTATTGCGCGAATTGCTGGTATTATGGCGGCGAAAAAAACCAGCGATTTAATCCCGCTGTGTCATCCCCTGATGTTGACGCATATCAGTGTCGATTTAACCCCGTTGCCAACACAAAATGCAGTGCATTGTCAAAGCACCGTAAAAACGGCAGGACAAACAGGTGTAGAAATGGAAGCCCTCACCGCTGTACAAATGGCTTTGTTAACGGTTTATGACATGTGCAAGGCTGTGGATCGTGGTATGAGCATTGATCAAGTGAGATTAAAAAAGAAGGCGGGAGGGAAATCAGGGACTTGGGAACGAAATTAGTTAAACTTGGAGGAAAATCATGGCAGAACCTGTTTGCGCTAAAAAATCTCCTTATGTGATGGAACTTGAGGCAGATACTTATTATTGGTGTTCTTGTGGCAAATCTGCAAACCAGCCATTTTGTGATGGTTCACATAAAGGTACCGAGTTTTCGCCTGTTCCATTAGAACTGACTGAAAAAACGCAGGTGGCTTTTTGTGGATGTAAGCACAGTAAAGATGCGCCGCGTTGTGATGGTTCGCACAAAAATCTTTAAGATGGGACGTTCCGAGAAATAATTTCCCGTTCTAAACCTGACAGGTTTCCAAAACCTGTTAGGTTTTTTGAACTATTTGATATTAAATGTTTCTTGCGGAATTGATTTAAAATCTTGCCATGTTATCACCAATTGATTTGGTCACAAATACTATTTCTTCAAGAAATAGTATTTGTTGAGTCAAAAATTTCCACCATAAGATTTACGCTTTTTGGGGTGGCGACGTTGTAAAGAACGTGTTGGTTTTAAAGCTGGAATCACATGTCGAGGCACTTGTTGCCCCGTATAACGTTCAATACGATCTAAATTGTTGGTTTTGACGGTGCCCGTATTAAAAGTAATCGCTTTCCGTTATTGATTGTTGAAATGAGGATGCGTAACATCAGTTGATCAAATTGATACTTTTTTTGGAAATACGCTCCGTATGCTAATTATCCTTTCCGGTTTGCACAAATAAAGGGGTAGTCCTGAAATGTGGGTGATGGATGGTCATGTGGGCAAGGTGGCATTGTAATAGTGAATGAAGTACCAAATAGCTCCAATATGATTTTCAATTTTTTTAGAAAAAGAGAGGGTTTTTCTCACTAAACGTGAAATTCTCTGTCTTAATGTACAATTGAACCGTTCAATGTGATTGGTTTGCCCAGTATCTTTACCGACGGCTTGATGACGAGTACTAGGGAAAATCGTTGAGTATGCTTCCCAAAAATCGGTATAACTGACAGCACATTGTCGATAAATGGGGGGAAGTGAATCCCACAATTCCTTGGCCGTTTGACGGGAACGTTCTCCGATTGCAACACCAACGATTTCCCGCGTCTCTCGGTCAATTGCTAACCAGACCCATTGTCTGTTGTCCTTATTTCCAACAAAGGACCAAAGTTCATCACACTCAATTGTCAAACGCCCTTTACTCTTGGTGGAAACTACCACATGCCGATGAATATTCTCATATTTTTCATTGACGTACTTTTGTAGCCAACGTTCTGATACGCCAGCGACACGTGCAATGCCCGCTAAAGGAACCCGTTCTAATAACAATTGGTCAATTAATCTTTTGGTTTCGTCTGACTGTTTTTTAGGATTTAATACAAATTGCCGACCGCAAACCTTACATTTGTATTTCTGTTTACCATTCGTGAGCGAGCCATTTTTGACAATTTTTTCCGAACGACAATGGGGACAATTCATCAATTCGTCCTCTGCAAGTGGATTCAAAATAATCATTATATCACATCACCCACATTTCAGGACTACCAATAAAGGATGCACCGTAACCTCTCTTGCCTCATCAAAATAATCGGCTTCAAACA
>CAYFOB010000737.1:1652-2093 GCA_964344525.1 uncultured Thiomargarita sp. | reverse complement strand
TTCCTCCAAAATTAAGTGTGCATTAGAACCACTCGCACCAAATGAACTGATACCAGCTCGTCTGGGATAAAGTATTTTTTCGCCATTTTCTTTGAAAATAATCGGTGATTCCCAATCAGTTAGCTCTTGTTGAACATAAAAAGGTGATTCTTTGAAATTGATTTTGGGGTTTAAATGTTTGGAATGCAGCGAAGGGACCAATTGCTTATATTTCATAGAAAACAGCACTTTTGTTATTGCAGCAACACCTGCTGCTGCTTCCAAATGCCCAATATTAGACTTTACAGAGCCGATTGAACAATATTGTGTACCCCAATTTTTAGTTTGATAGGCTTTTCTTAGCCCTGTTATCTCAATAGGATCACCTAATGAGGTACCTGTACCATGAGCCTCAACATAACTAATGCTTCTTGGGTTTATTCTTGCCTTTTTAATAGCATT
>CAYFOB010000737.1:1178-1642 GCA_964344525.1 uncultured Thiomargarita sp. | reverse complement strand
ATAACTTCTGCTTGTGCATTTGGATTGGGTACCGTATAACCACTCGCTTTGCCACCGTGATTAATAGAACTTCCCTTAATCACTGCATAAATATGATCTCCATCAGCTATAGCCTGGCTAAGTGGTTTGAGTAATATGGCCCCAACACCTTCACCAGGCACATAACCATCTCCCCCTTCTCCAAAACTACGGCAAAGTCCATCACTTGAAAGAAAGTTTGATTGGCTGAGTAAAAGATATTTGTTCGGATGTATTGTTATATTGACTCCTCCTGCTATTGCTAAAATACTTTCTCCTCTATAGAGACTTTCACAAGCCAAATGGATTGTTGTCAGTGATGAGGAACATACCGTGTCTAACGTTAGACTGGGGCCAGTAAAATTAAAATAGTAGGAAATTCGATTGGCAATTGATGCATAAAAGGAATTGGGAGTCAACACATGATGGCCTTTGGCGGATTCCTC
>CAYFOB010000737.1:0-1168 GCA_964344525.1 uncultured Thiomargarita sp. | reverse complement strand
ATCACTTGATAATGTCCCCACATGCTGCCCACAAAAACACCTACTTTTTTTGAAGAAAGAAATGATCTTGTGTAACCTGCATCTTCTAGCAGGTGCCACACGGTTTCCAAAAATAAACGCTCCTGTGGGTCTGTCAGTTTTGCTTCTTTGGGGGAAATATTGAAAAACAAGGGATCAAATTTATCAATCTCATCAATAAAACTTCCCCATTTACTACAGGTGGTTCCTTCTTGATTTTTATCTGGATTATAGTACTGTCGATAATCCCACCTTTCCTTAGGAATTTCTGTAATACAATTTTTTCCTGCTTTTAAATTTTCCCAAAATTCTTCCAAATTTTGGGCTTGTGGATAACGCCCACTAATGCCAATGATCCCTATGTCTTCTACTTGAAGCGTTTCTTTAGTCTTCTTTGTTTCTTGTTGTGCTAATGTGGTGGGATAGAGAGTTTCCTTTTTGATTTGATATGCCACAGGTTTATTGTCAATTTGCTGCTCATATTTATTTGCATACTTTTCCTCTAGATAGATTGCTAGTTCTTTGATAGTGGAGTATTCAAATAGTAATGTTGGTGAAAGTTGTTCACCTAACCTATTTTCCAGTCTCTGGAGTAATTGTAATAAGTGATTTGATTCTAACCCTTGTTCATAAAAACCTGTTTCCAAATTGATAGCCTCTACGTGCTGATTTTTTAATTTTGCAACCATGCTCCGTAATTCTGAGGTTATAACTTGATTGACAGCCTGTGCTGAACGTTCCATATCATTTTCTTTATCAGATGGTTGGGTGATTTGTTGAGAGGTTGATAATAGTTGTGTTGGCAACTCAATTTGTTCAAGTTTCCTAATCAATTCTTTTGAGCGAACTTGTTTGGACACAAATTTATGACAGAAAGTGATAATTTGACCCTCAGCATTATAAATAGCTATATCGCCACTGTAAAATATATCTTTATTAAAGTGGTGAGTGATATTTTTTTGAACATGCACATAATAAAATTTTTTATGCAAACTACCAATTGCCCTGAATGTTTCAATATAAATGGGAAGAAAAACATTGGTATTTTGGAAATCAAAATATAGAAAAGAAACAGCAAGTGCACTATCAAGATAAGCAGGATGAAGATAAAAATCGTTAAGATATTGCTGCGCTAATTCACTCAAATGGA
>CAYFOB010000736.1:0-2094 GCA_964344525.1 uncultured Thiomargarita sp. | reverse complement strand
ATATTAGTACTTAATAATATTTTTATTTACTAACTTGAACATCGAGTTTAACATTTAACTTTAATTTACATTAATAAGTTATTGAATATAAAGCTAATATAGTGATAAATTGGCAGGGGTCCTTAAAGTAAATTGTAAATTGTGTGGGGGTCGGACGGGGGTTACGAATCCCCATCCGAAATTTTGGATGTGGAAGGGGGGGGGATTTTTAGGAGGCAGTAGCAGGCTGAAGATAGCCCAAGCTAGGTGCGGCAGCATTATCATCACAGGAAACCATCTCCCATGCTGTCTTATCCGCTAACAAAGCGCGTGCTAAAATATTGTTAAGTTCATGCCCTGATTGATGGCCACTGAAAGCGCCTATCAAACCATGCCCTACTAAATATAAATCTCCAACAGCATCAAGCACTTTATGTCTCACAAATTCATCTTCATAACGTAAGCCATCTTCATTTAAAATGCGATAGTCATCTACCACAATCGCATTACTGAGGCTACCCCCCAATGCTAATTTATTTTCACGCAAAAACTCAAAATCTTGTTTGAAACCAAAAGTACGAGCACGGCTCACATCTTTAACAAAACCTGCTTTTGAAAAATCAATTTCAACAAACTGACGATTTAGCACTGGATGATCAAAATCCATCATAAAGCTGACTTTAAAACCATTAAAAGGCTCAAAACGTGCCCATTTATTGCCTTGTTCGACTTGCACAGGGTGTTTGATACGGATATATTTTTTGGACACATTTTGTTCTTCGATGCCCGCCGATTGAATTAAAAAGACAAAGGGCCCCGCGCTGCCATCCATGATGGGGATTTCTGGCGCACTGACATCAATATAGGCGTTATCAATACCTAATCCTGCTAAGGCTGACAACAAATGTTCAACTGTTGAAACTTTTACTGAACCGTTAACTAAAGTGGTTGATAAGCGTGTATCACCTACATTTTCAGCCTGCGCCCGAATTTCTACGGGCACCTCTAAATCAATTCGCCTGAAGGTAATTCCACTGTTGGCAGGTGCTGGTCTTAAAGCCAACTGCACTTTTTCACCGGTATGCAGACCAACACCAGTAGTACTAATCACATTTTTTAAGGTACGTTGCTTAATCATAAATAGTTTAATCCGCTTGTCTACGTAAAAAAGCTGGAATATCAAGATAATCCCCAGTTTGCGTATTGTGGTTTTCTTCCAGAGAGTTATCATTCATTTTTTTGGCAGGTTGCATACGTGTCACCGTGGGCCTATCAAATTCTCTATAATTACCCATTTGGTTGGATTTATTGGTAGGTTCGGAAACAACTTTCATAGACGGGCGTTCTTGTTGCTTGGGAAGTGGGTCGACACCGGTTGCGATCACAGTCACTCGCATCTCATCTGCCATGTCAGGTTCAAGCGCTGTGCCTATGACAATTGTCGCATTTTCTGAGGCAAATTCTTTAACCACCTCACCCATTTCATCAAATTCACCAATGCTCAAATCCAATCCAGCGGTCATATTCACCAAAATGCCACGTGCGGCTGATAAATCAATGTCTTCTAACAGTGGACTGGAAATCGCATCAAGACCCGCCTTACGGGCGCGACCTTCACCTCTGGCATGGCCAGACCCCATCATAGCAAGGCCCTTGTCTCGCATGACAGTTTTAACATCTGCAAAATCCACATTAATTAAGCCTGGGCGTGTGATCAATTCAGAAATACCTTGCACAGCATCATACAAGACACGATTAGCCGCTTTAAAAGCATCCAACAAGGTTGTATCTCTACCTAAGACGCTGAGCAATTTTGCGTTAGGAATAATAATCAAAGAATCCACATGTTGGCTGAGCTCTTTAATACCATCATCAGCAACCTTTGCGCGTTTTGGACCCTCAAACGGAAATGGACGAGTAACAACGGCTACGGTTAGCACGCCCAGCTCTTTGGCAACTTGCGCCACAACGGGGGCAGCCCCCGTGCCGGTGCCTCCACCCATACCGGCTGTCACAAATACCATGTCACTCCCCTCAAGGACTGCTAGGATGCGTTCGCGGTCTTCCAAAGCGGCTTGTTGACCTATTTCTGGGTTAGCGCCGGCGCCCAAACCT
>CAYFOB010000735.1:0-2097 GCA_964344525.1 uncultured Thiomargarita sp. | reverse complement strand
AAAAATATATTTATTTTCTTATTAATTAAAATAATGAATATGATAGAAAAATTGGCGACAGAACTTGGCGCACATTTACTTGAGCATGGTTGGTACTTAGTCACGGCTGAGTCTTGTACCGGTGGATGGGTAGCTGAAGCTGTGACGGCGGTTGCAGGGAGTTCTGCTTGGTTCGACAGAGGATTTGTGACTTATTCCAACGCTGCCAAACAAGAAATATTAGCTGTTTGTCCTGAAACTTTAGCAAAATATGGTGCCGTGAGTGAGCAAACGGTTTTGGAAATGGTCAGCGGTGCATTGGCGCACAGTCAAGCACAAGTCGGGGTAGCAATTAGTGGCATTGCTGGACCTAGTGGGGGAACAATTGATAAACCCGTTGGTACTGTTTGGATTGCTTACGCTTTTCCAAGTAATAGCTACGCACAATGCCATCGTTTTAATGGAAATCGTCGCGACATTCGGGAACAAGCTGTGATTGTTGCTTTACAAAATTTATTGCAAAAATTGTAGGAGCTATTATGTCAACGCCATGGGATAGCGCTCAATCACGGACACTTTATAATTTTGAGCACTGGAGTGAGGGTTATTTTGATATTAGTTCAAAGGGTGAAGTCATTGTTTCTCCCATACCTGGGGAAACGACTATCAGTCTCTACGAATTAGCCCAAAATTTTGCCAGTGATGGTTTATCTTTACCGGTGCTAGTCAGATTTTCTAACATTTTGCATCATCGCGTGCGCAGTTTGTGCAATGCCTTTGCCCATGCGATGGACGAAGAGGATTATCAAGCGCATTATACAGCCGTTTATCCTATCAAGGTCAATCAAGAACATCATGTTATTAAAGAAATTCTCAGTGTTGGACACGTTGGTTTAGAGGCGGGTAGTAAATCAGAATTGATGGCAGTGTTGGCGGTTGCACCATCCAATGGTGGTATTGTTATTTGTAATGGTTATAAAGACAGTGAATATATACGTTTAGCGCTTATTGGTCAACAAATTGGTTTATCCCCCTATTTGGTGATTGAAAAAGCTTCTGAATTAGAGTTAATTATTGAAGAATCGCGTAATCTCAAAGTAATACCCCGTTTAGGAGTTCGAGTACGGTTATCCTCAATAGGCAAAGGGAAATGGTTGAATACCGGTGGCGAAAAAGGAAAATTTGGGCTTTCTGCAGTGCAAGTGTTGGATGTCATTACTCGTCTCATTGAGGTCGATTTATTAGATTCATTGCAATTAATGCACTTTCATATTGGCTCACAGGTGCCCAATGTTCGTGATATTCAAAAAGCGCTACGCGAGGCTGCCCGTTATTATGCAGAACTGCGGACATTGGGCGCACCGATTCAAACTGTTGATGTTGGGGGCGGTTTAGGTATTGATTATGATGGGACACGATCACGTACGGCATGTTCAATTAATTATAGTATCCAAGAATATGCTAATAATGTTGTGCATGAGTTTTGGAACATTTGCAATACTTTAGATTTACCACAACCAAATATTGTCACCGAATCAGGACGCGCAATGACAGCGCATCATGCGGTGCTAATTACCAATGTCACCGACATTGATCTTGCCCCTGGTGCAGCGCAACCAGAGCCAGCTACTGATGAGGATCCCAGTATTATTCAAGATTTGTGGTATTCTTTAAATAATCTCACGCAACACTCAGCGCTTGAAGCCTATCATGATGCTGTGTACTGGCTCAGTGAAGCCTATACCATGTTTACGCATGGTGTGCTTAATTTGACCCAACGGGCGCGTGCCGAGCAGTTGTACTATGGCATTTGTTGGCAAGTCCGCGCATTGCTGCAAAGGTCTCATCATTCACGGGCCTACCGCGAAGTATTTGATGAGCTAAATGAAAAATTGGCAGACAAATATTTTTGTAATTTTTCTCTATTCCAATCGGTGCCAGATGCGTGGGCGATAGATCAGTTATTTCCCATTGTTCCCCTGCACCGCCTTAATGAATATCCTGAGCGTCACGCCACAGTGCAAGATTTAACCTGTGATTCTGATGGGCAATTTGAAAATTATGTTAATAGTGTCGGCATAGATAGCAGCTTGCCTGTGCATCTGCCTAATGCCGATG
>CAYFOB010000734.1:0-2099 GCA_964344525.1 uncultured Thiomargarita sp. | reverse complement strand
ATTTTTATTAAAATATCATAATATTCTAATTAACTAACTTGAACATCGAGTATCACAAAAAGTCTTTCCTGATATTCTTTATCCTCTCCCCAGCCAATGGGTTCAAAATTTTCTAAAAAATCATCTTCAGTCAAGAGTGGTTGCAAACCTTGATTTGATTTTTTATCTAAGTAATAAACATATTTATTGTCATTTAAGGCTTGTAGAATGCGGCGTTCCCAAAAACGTTTTCCATCAGGTGTTTGTTGTTTGTCAGTCACCATAATAATGTACGTTTGGAGCAGATGATTAAAGATTAACCTAGGAAAACCAATGAGTAAATCCTCATTTTTAGGACTTGCCCAAACTAGAATTTGAGTACAGGTTTTATGATTAATTTTCTGATCTGTAATTTCAATATCAACAGCATAAGCAATGCGAGGCTCATCGTAATTTTTACGATCAATTAGTCTGATTGAGGTGCCTTTGCGATTAGAATACAAGGTAAATCCTTCTGGCAACTTTATCCCTGCTACCTTATACTCAATAGGATACTTGGCAAGAAATTTTTGTGCTTGTTGTTTATTTGTTGATGGTTTTTTTAACACATCCGAAAAATCAGCGTGTGGGATGATTTGTGGCATAAATAGCATTCGATTATTAGGCGGGTTTCGAGGATCCAATTTGACCCTCGAAATAATACCACGATTACAACAATGGCACAATCAACAACGCAACAATATTAATAATTTTAATCAACGGATTAACTGCAGGACCTGCCGTATCTTTATACGGATCACCCACAGTATCCCCTGTGACAGCCGCTTTATGTGCCTCAGAGCCTTTGCCACCATGCTGACCATCTTCAATGTACTTTTTAGCATTATCCCATGCGCCACCACCGGCTGTCATAGAAATAGCCACAAATAAACCAGTGATGATGGTACCCAGCAATAAACCACCCAAAGCTTGGACGCCCAAAGTGAAGCCAACAATAATGGGCACGAGCACTGGCAACAAGGAGGGCACAATCATTTCCTTAATCGCTGCTTTTGTCAGCATATCCACGGCTTTGGAATAATCAGGTTTAGCCGTTTTTTCCATGATGCCTGGAATTTCTTTAAATTGGCGACGCACTTCTTCTACCACACTGCCCGCAGAACGACCGACCGCTTTCATTGCCATTGCGCCAAACAAGTAGGGAATGAGACCCCCTATAAATAAGCCAATAATCACCATTGGATCCGTGAGATCAAAAGCGATTACATCCCCACCGCCATGTTCGACAACTTTGTGTTGATAATCTGCAAATAGTACTAACGCGGCTAAGCCAGCAGAGCCGATTGCATATCCTTTGGTAACGGCTTTAGTTGTATTACCTACCGCATCCAATGGATCGGTAATATTGCGCACTTTTTCATCTAATTCAGCCATTTCAGCAATACCACCTGCGTTATCAGTCACAGGACCATAAGCATCTAAGGCGACGATAATGCCCGTCATGGATAACATCGTTGTTGCGGCAATCGCAATGCCATACAACCCAGCAAGATAATATGCGCCCCCAATGCTGGCACAGACAGCTAACACTGGTAAAGCCGTGGCTTCCATAGAAACCGCTAAGCCAGCAATTACATTGGTGCCATGCCCTGTCGTTGACGCTTTCGCAATTTGGCGCACCGGATTAAATTCAGTTGCGGTATAGTATTCCGTAACCACCATCATGACAGCCGTCAACGCCAAACCAATCAACGCCGCGCCATAAATACTCATCACAGAATACGTCCCATTATCACCCATAATCCATGCAGTCACAGGATAAAATAAAATAGCCGCAATGACTGCTGACACGATCACGCCTTTGTATAAAGCCCACATGATTTTTTTGCCTTCTTGCGCTTTGACAAAAAACGTGCCAATAATAGAAGCGATAATAGAAACACCGCCTAAGACTAAGGGCAATAAAATAGCGTCGTTAGCGGTTTGTCCAGAAAAGGCTAAACCACCGATTAACATTGTAGCAATAATGGTCACCGCATAAGTTTCAAACAAATCGGCTGCCATGCCGGCACAGTCACCCACATTATCACCCACATTATCAGCAATCACCGCAGGATTAC
>CAYFOB010000733.1:0-2099 GCA_964344525.1 uncultured Thiomargarita sp. | reverse complement strand
ATCGCCCCCGTCAGTTTGGTAAAACGACGACCCTATTTTTACTCGCCAATCAACTCAATCTGCGAGAGGACTATCTGGCGTTAAAAATTAGCTTTGAGGGAATTGATACTGAAACGCATCAACATGTAGATAGATTTGTACAACTCTTTTTACAAATGTTTATTCGAGAATTTGAATTTTTACAGCGGCATGAATTGGCGCAATTGACAACCCAATCTTTGGAAAAGACCAATAGTTTGCCTCAACTTTCACAATTTATTACCAAACTCAAGCGAGATGTGCTACCTCAAACTTCGTTGGTGTTATTAATTGATGAAGTGGATAAAAGCAGCAACAATCACCTATTTTTAGATTTTTTGGGTCTGTTACGGGAAAAATATCTACACCAAAACGAAGGACGTGATCACACTTTCCAATCAATCGTTCTGGCAGGCGTGCATGACATAAAAACGCTTAAAGGTAAAATCCGCAAGGAGGGCACGGGATACAATAGCCCATGGAATATTGCAATTGATTTTAAAGTTGATTTAAGCTTTAGCGCTTCTGAAATTGAAACCCTGCTGCAAGATTACAGCCAGGATAAGCAGATACAACCCGACATAACAGCAATTGCGGCACGATTATATTACTATACTTCAGGTTATCCCTATTTGGTGAGCAAACTGTGTAAATTTGTAGATGAAGACATTGTCCCCAATCGTTTAGACAAAAATTGGTCAATTGATGATATCGAAACCGCCTTCAAGATGATTGTGGATGATGGATACACCACCACCTTATTTGATAGTTTGGTCAAAAATTTGGAAAACAATCAGGAGTTATATGAGCTGATTTTCCATATTGTCATCAATGGTAAAAGTCTTAATTTTACGATTGCTGATCCAATGATTAATTTAGCGCATTTATATGGGCTCTTGATCGCCTCAAAGCAGGGACATTGTCAAATCCATAACCGCATTTTTGAGCAACGGATTTATGCCTACATGATATCGAAGTTTATGCGACACCAATATGGGGACAGTAGCCCAGAATATTTTACCTTTGAAGGTTTCAATGTCAAGCTGGTACTACAACGATTTCAAGCCTTTATGCAAGAAAACTATTCAAAACAGGACATGAAATTTTTGGAACGCTCAGGGCGATTATTATTTTTAGCTTTTCTCAAACCTATTTTGAATGGCAAAGGATTTGACTTCAAAGAACCCACTGTCGCCGATGAACGACGCATGGATCTCGTCATCACCTATCAAGATAAGCGGTATATCATAGAACTCAAACGATGGTATGGAGAAAAATATCATCAAGAGGGCTTGCAACAATTGAGCGATTATCTGGACATTTACTCGCTAAAAACGGGGTATTTGTTGATTTATGATTTTAACAAAGGCAAAAGTTACAAGGAGGAGCAGATTCAATTTCAGGATAAAGAGATTTTTGCAGTGTGGGTGTAAGTATTTAAGACTTCAAAATAGGCACGTTTGGTTTTTGTGATTGATACTGGTTCTAAAAAACGGATTTGTCCGCCTGTATCTATAACAGCTTCGATTGTTTGTAACATTAGAATACCCCATAAGTATATTAAAGCTGTTGCAAAATAAACCTGAATAACTACAAGGATTACTTTTAAGAAGGGATAAATCAAAACATAAGCCCAAAACGGGGGGTGACTTATCCTTTTTTAAAAGTAATCCTTGTAGTTATTCAGGTTTTGATTTTTCCCTTTTTTTGGGGCATCAACTGGGTTACAATTCGCAAAAAAATGTACCTTCACGAATTGTTTTACATGCTGCAAAAGTGTATTGGGAAAGTAGTAGCCCAATTAAAAAAAGTAGAGTTTTTTTCATCAAACTTCTCCTAAAACGACAGGGATGAGTTCTATTCGAATTGACCATTTAAAAATAGCTTAGTATTTTGAATATATAAGACGTAAATAATCAGTCAAATGTCAGGGAAAAAATTTAAAAATAGCCCAAGATGAATAACTACACGGATTACTTTTAATAAAGGATAACCCCCATTAATGAAGTGATTTTGACGGTGCCCGTATTAAGAGGCTGTTTTGGAAAAAATGAAAAGTCTTTTTCAGAAAACGAGAAAGA
>CAYFOB010000732.1:0-2100 GCA_964344525.1 uncultured Thiomargarita sp. | reverse complement strand
TTACAATATTGCCACTTTCATTACCTTGCGCCCCAAATTTGAAAATATGTTGGGTTTTACACAAACAGAAGTGGATAAACTGTTGGATGAAATTTATCATGATTATGACATTGATCCCTCAACTCGCTTAGCGGTGGATGCGGTGATTAAAAATCATTATGATGGCTATCATTTTGTGACCCCAAATGGGGAAGCCCTTTATAATTCGACTCTTTTGATGTACTTTTTGAACCAATTTGTTGAGGACAAAATCATTCCTAAACGATTGATTGATCTCAATTTGAAAACCGATATTTCAATGGTTAAACGTTTGACAGCGTCTAATCCTTCTGAGACGGAGGAGTTTGTTAATCAATTGACTCTACATGGAAATATTGGTTATGATGACGTTTTGTTGGTGGAAAAATTTAACTTGTTTCAATTCATTAAAAAGGAATTCTTTCCGGTTTCGTTTTTTTATTTAGGTATGTTGACATTGCAGGATGATTTTTACCTCAAATTACCCAATCTCAATCTGCAACAAATTTTTACCGAATATTTTAACGAAATTCACCACCTCGACGTGTATTCTCGTTACCCCGAAATAATGCAACGTTTTGTCAATCATCCCAACCTTGAACAATTATTTGCCGGTTATTGGGAACACTATGTCTCACAATTACCCGAAGCCATTTTTCAACAAGTCAATGAAAATTTTTATCGCACCACCTTTTTTGAATTATGTAGTCGTTATTTATCCAATTGGTTTACCTGGCATGTTGAACGCTCCTATCCACAAGGCAAAAGCGATTTAGAATTTGTGGGCAAATATCACGAAAAATTTGCGGGGCTACGCTGGGTGATAGAATTTAAATATTATTCTAACGCTCAATTCAAAAAATTTAAAACACCACTTGATCAATTTGAAGTACAAGATGAAGATACTGAACAAATTGCGGGTTATGTTGAAGGTTTGAAGGATGAGTATCCAGAGGCTCAAATTTCGCAATTTGTGATTTATTGTATTGGTAATCAGGGATTTCGGGTATTTGCGGTTTAATTGTTTTATTTTTAATAAAATTGATAGCGGTGTTAATCATGTCACAATTTCTTTTAAATATTGATGATCAACGGTTAGAAACAGCACTCTATGAAATGGCACAAAAAGAAGGTAAAAGTATTACTGATGTGATTATAAATGCCTTACAATCTTTCTTATCGCTAAAACCATCTCCAAGTGTCAAAAAAATAGATAGAGAATTACAAGCAAAACTTGATGCTATTCTTAAAAATGGAGATGAAACTGAATATGTGCGTAATAACCCTATTTTGAGAGAACAAATTGAAAAGGGAATAGAAAATTATAAGCAAGGTAACTGGTTTGTACCTACACCTGAGCAACTTGGTTTAGATAAGTAGGTATCTTATGCGAACGATAGCTTTTGAAAAAGATTCTTGGCAAAAATATGAGCATTTGAGAAATACCAATAAAAAACTGCACAAAAAACTTTGCGATTTCCTAAAAGAAATGCAACGCAGTAATGATCCTGCTCAAGGCATAGGGCAACCTGAAGCGTTAAAACATGAATATTCTGGCTATTATTCACGCCAATTGTCAAAAAAAGATCGTTTGATTTATCGCTTTGACGAAGGGTGTATTTATATCGTTTCTATTGGTGGACATTATGGTGATCATTAGATATATTTATTAACTGATGTTACGCATTCGTGTTCTAAAACGCTACAAATACCATTTTTTAAAAAAATGGTATTTGTTATGAGCTCATAAAAAATCAAATACTTTTATGAGATTATAAGAAGTACAAATAATAAAAGCGCTTGAGAACAAAGGTGCGTAACATCAGTTATTAATTAATTTAAATAGCATGGTAATATAAATGTTGCCAACATTTTTTTTATTTACCATAAACACTTTTTATGATTTTTAGAACCATATTTCCTTGAAATAAAAAAACAAGTGCTATTATTATTAGTAACAACTGAATAAAACTAAACTAACTGCTATATATATATCCGTTTATGTGTGCTCGACGACTCATAATAAATTTGCTTATCCTCGCGCAGGGCATGCTCCTGTGGCAAGGTGCGCTCGCGCTTAGC
>CAYFOB010000731.1:0-2100 GCA_964344525.1 uncultured Thiomargarita sp. | reverse complement strand
GCGGCGGCTACGGTGGCGGCTACGGTAGTGCAGAAGTTGGCGGCGGCGGGGCCGGTTTTGGTGGAGCCATCTTTGTTAAAAAAGGCACATTAACTCTAAAAAATGTCGCCTTCAACAATAACTCAGCCCAAAAAGGTACAGGCGCATATGATGGTCAAGGCAAAGGAGGTGGGATTTTTATTTGCACCAACAGCGATGATGAGTGCAATGCAATAGTTGATAGCAGTTCATGTGAAGTCACATTTGCGGGTAATTCTGCTGATGATGGGGATCCGGATCACTTTGGTGATATGCCTAATATCAGCAAAGATTGTACTGCGCCCGGCAAACCCGTACTGATCAGTCCTGATGGCACAAAAGAGAGCAGTACACCGACATATAGTTGGCACCCCGCCTCCAATGCTAATTCCTATTTATTACAAGTTAATGACTTAGCAGTTGGCGCACAAGCTGTCAACCAATGGTACACAGCCGCAGAAGTGGGATGTGGCAATGGTGAAGAGACCTGTTCTGTGGCACCAGAGGCCGCGTTAAAGCCAGGTAAAGTCGTTTGGTGGGTACAAGCAGCTAATTATGAAGGGCTTGGGCCTTTTAGTGATCCAATGTTCTTTGAGGTTGAGATTTCAAAGGTGACAAACCCCATTTTACGGTCGCCAATTGGAAATGTTGCTTTTGATACGCCCGTTTTTATATGGGACAAAGTAGAAAATGCGACATGGTATCAACTCTGGATCAATGATGCAAAGAGTAATACACTTTTTGCCAAATGGTACACAGCAGAACAAGTGGATTGCCTTGATGGCGGTTGCAGAATAGCACTTGAGTCCCCTCTCCCCAAAGACGAAAGTTATACTTGGTGGGTACGTGCTTGGAATCAAGCTGGCGCAGGGGGGTGGAGTAATGGACAAATTTTTACCGTTACGGCAAATGCAACACCGCAACTCACCAGGCTGATTGCACCGACCAGGGAGACTGATGAAAATCCACCCACTTATCAGTGGAATGCCGTTGAGAATGCCAGTTGGTACTATCTCTGGATAAACGAGGGCACTAGCAAGGTTTTGAACAAATGGTATAAAGCTGCTGATGTCAGTTGTGGTACAGGAATTTGTCAAGTCACACCAAAAGTTGGCTTGAAAAAAGGGGTAGAACATAAATGGTGGATTCAGACTTGGAATAATACTGGTTATGGCGCTTGGAGTCAGGGTTTAGCGTTCACCCCAACCACCGAGCCTGCGCTGCCACCGCCGGCTGCTACCTTAGTCTCACCCACTGGAGAAATTAGTGAGACGACGCCGAGCTATGTATGGGAGCCAGTTCAAACTGCAACCTGGTATTATTTGTGGATTAACAATTCAAGCGGTGTAGTTCATAGTAAATGGTATCGAACCAGCGATGTTTGTAATGATGTTAGCTGCCAAGTGACACCTGCTGTTCAACTGTCACTGGAAGCGCATACTTGGTGGATACAAACTTGGAATCCTGAGGGTAGTGGACCATGGAGTTCGGGGATGACGTTTGAGGTTAAATAGCCTAGATTTAGGAGCTGATGTTACGCTTTTTAAACCAGCACAAAGCAATTCTTAATAAAGGATAACCCCATTAATGAAGTGATTTTGACTTATCCTTTATTAACTGATGTTACGCACTCTTGTTCACAAACCATAGGAGCAAAGCTATGCTTGGAACGAAAAAAAATTCAATCGTATTTTTTCGTTCCAAGCATAGCTTTGCTCCTTGTGAACGAGGATGCGTAACACCAGTTATTAACTGATGTTACGCATCCTCGTTCCCAAACTCTGTTTGGGAATGCCTGTCGCTTTGCTCTGCAAAGCGGGACGCGAAGCGTCCCTGATGGTTGCTCAATGCCATCGACTAGGTTTGCTTCGCAAACCGCGATGCAGAGCATCGCAAACATGCATTCCCAAACAGAGTTTGGGAACGAGGGTGCGTAACATCAGTTATTAAAAGTAATCCTTGTAGTTAGTCATGGTTTTGGAACATCCGTGCGTAACATCAGCTTTAATTTGGAATTTTTTTTAGCTAGACCCACACGGCAAAAATCTCCTTATCCTGAAACGAAATTTTTTCCTCCTTATA
>CAYFOB010000730.1:0-2102 GCA_964344525.1 uncultured Thiomargarita sp. | reverse complement strand
CTGAAATCAAAAATTTTTTTACATTTAAAAATTAAGGAGCCATGTCTATATGACAACAACATCAATCGATGCCGCCCGTGAATGGCGCTCATCACTAACAGGGCTTATCGGTGCCCTGCTGGTATTTGAGTCAATTAGCGGTTTTGCAATTTATTTACTGCCGTTTAGCAACTTTAACCAATTCAATGTTATTTTGCACACTTTGTTGGGCATTGTCATGGTATTGCCAATGATCTGGTTTGTGATTCGTCACTGGTTGGTCCGTGGTAAAGGTAATCTCAGTCATTATCAATTGCTCGGCTACGTTTCATTAGTTTTTCTAGTAATATGCAGCATTAGCGGTTTGATTTTGACCTGGCAAGGCGTTGTGGGTCCACGCATCAGTTACACTTGGGATACGGTTCATTTGTTGACTGGGGTAGGTTTGGTGCTTTTTTTGGTGGTGCACCTTGTAACACTCATTGTGCGCAAGGGCAAAGCCGATTCATCGCAAGACAGTTTGCCTAAAGCACGTCGTCAATTTTATATTTACTCAACTGTGGGAAGTGCTTTGTTGTTGGGTATTTGTGGAATATGGACTGCTTTGTACGAAGAACCGTCCTCTGTGCGTGGTTTTTCTGATGACTATAATTGGCGCTTTGGCGAAGATCGTCCCTTTGCCCCGAGCTTGGCGCGATTGGATTATTCTACATGGAATGATGCACTGCAACAACAGGTACTAAAAACCATTGGCAGTGAAGCACGCGCTATTTTAGCAGAACCTTCCCATGAACCCATTGGTTTTTTCACACGAGTCAAGCAAGTCACGGATGAATTAAACTTGAGTCCAGAACAACGAGATGAACTCAATCGCCTCATTGCAGAGGCCAAGCAACACATAAAAAAGACTGGTTCTGTTGAAGCTTCAGCGCTCGCTGGATCAGAACGCTGTGGCACAAGTGGGTGTCATGAGCAAATTTACCGAGAATGGTTGCCTAGTGCTCATCGTTATTCATCACTAGATGACATGTTTCAGCGTGTGCAAGCCCTGATGGTTGCTGAAACTTCCCCTGAACACACCCGCTACTGTGCTGGTTGTCATGATCCTATCTCATTATTCACGGGGGCAAAAAATGCGAGCAATATCACCTTGAGTGTTGAAGGCGCTAATGAAGGCTCATCATGTCTTGTTTGCCACAGCATTATCCAGACAGATATACAAGGTAATGGTGATTACACCATCCAACCACAACGACGCTATGTCTACGAGCTGGATCAAGGAAAGGTCGCTGAATTCCTAAGCGATTTTTTGATCCGTACCTATCCTAAACATCATGTACGCGCTTATTCACGATCATTGTATAAAACGCCCGAATTTTGCGGCGCATGCCACAAACAATATATAGATAAAGAAGTCAACACAGACATTGGCAGAGTTCAAGGGCAAAATCAATACGATAGCTGGAAAAACAGTCGTTGGTATCATGAAGGCAAACCAGAGGAGACACTGGCCTGCCGTGAATGTCATCTCCCCTTGGTGAATAGTGATGATCCAGCCAGTGGCGATGTGACTGACTACAATCGAACAGCAGAAGATGGCAAACATCGTAGCCATAGAATGGTCGCAGCTAACCAGTACATCCCCATTCTTCAAAACCTAGAAGGCGCAGAGGAACATGTCAAATTGGTTGAACAATGGCTGCGCGGTGAAATTGAAATCCCAGAAATCGCCGACAAATGGACGACTGGACCAGTGGTACGTATGACAATCAGGGCACCGGAAACCGTGGTATCAGGTCAACAAGTTCAGCTCCAAGTGGTCCTCACCAACAACAAAACGGGTCATGATTTCCCCACCGGTCCACTGGACATGCTCGAAAGTTGGGTTGAAATTAGCGTTGCAGACGACAATGGTAACATCCTTTACCATAAGGGGGGCATCGACGAAGCAGAAATGGTAGCGCAATCTCCTATTATATATAAAGCAGATGGCTTTGATCGCAAAGGCCAATTAATCGACCGCCACAATCTCTGGGACTTAGTCGGTGCCAGCTACAAACGGGCACTCTATCCGGGCGTAACCGATGCTGCCCAAGTTCGCTTTCAATGCCCCTCAATGGCTA
>CAYFOB010000729.1:0-2105 GCA_964344525.1 uncultured Thiomargarita sp. | reverse complement strand
CCGCTGCACCACACGCAATCAAATCGTCACGCGCTTGCACCAATTTGTCCCCAAATAAGCTTTTCAAGTGACGTTGAATAATCCCTATTCGTGTACTCCCACCCACTAATACGACTTCATCCACCATTTCTGAGGTCATTCCAACATCTTCTAAGGCTTGCTCTATCATCTCCAAGGTGGCTTCTATTTTTGCCTGGTTAATCACACTTTCAAAAACTTGAGACGAAACGGGCAAATGCAACTCTTGCGTTCCCGTGATATGAGGTGGCAATATCAATTCATTTTGCTCATGTACCGAAAACCGTTCTTTGAGCGCTGATAGGAGTAATCGTAAATCAAACCACTGACTGGTAAACGCTTTGGTTGGTAAAACAATTTGCTGTTGTTGCAATGTTTGAATAAGCATCGCCATCAGCAATACATCAAAATCTCGCCCAGCCGGTGAGTTAGCCCCTTCATGGACAATTTCGCGCAAATGTTGTCGCGTCGAACGCACCAAGCTCACTTCAAAGCCAATAAATCCCATGCTATAAACCAATAAAGTTTTTGCCTTTTCTGCATCTATGTGAGCGAGTGCCGCTGCGGTGCAATCATTGATTAAATCTATTTTCCCCAATCCCGCCTCCTCAGCGACTCTACGCAGCTGGGCACGTTTTGAGGAGGGATACTGAGCGGGTACAGCAAGTACGGTAAGAAAAATGTCCTCACCCACGTAGGTTTCTATGGCTCCTTTGAGATTAAGGAAAATTTCTTTCATCACCTCTTCAGGTAATAATGTTCTACCTTGCCAATGAAATGGTTTTCCTGTACCCATTTGATATTTCAGACTTGAAAAAGTCAATCCCAAAAAAACCACCCCGCCCCAAGTCATATTTTCATCCATTGGCATAGGCACAGAAACTATTTCATTGTCTTCTGACATGTAAGCCGCCCGATGATTTAAGCTACCCAAATCTAAACCGATGGCAATGGACATAATAGATTCTCCTAGAGCTAACGCTTAATCTCGCTAACTAAGTCTTCACAAATTGTAGGATCATCAGGCTGATTCTGAAAAATACGATGAACAGCGACGTCAAGATATTGTGAAAGCTGTTCTACACGTTGACGATCTTCTTCTTGATGGGCTTCTATGAGTTTACGCCACGATCCACCTTAAATAAGATGGTGGCTGTACCATAGCCAAAAATGCTCATGTGTAAAACATCAATCAGTTGTTGACCTTTGACTTGATTTGAGTCATTCAAAGCACGTTGCGCCTCTTCAATATCCTTATCAAGTTTCTTTGCAACACCGCGTGATCCTAAAAAATCGCCGCATTGTTCAAGAAAATGTTTAGCCGCTCTGGTCGTTGCTTCTAACTGTTCCTGCCAGTTGTCGTCTGACTCAGCATGTGGTTGCTGCCCACCTCTATTCAGAATGGTTTCTTCATGTTCTAAGTCAGAATAACCATGCACCCGAATACGGACGGTTAGAACGCGATCTTTGTCATAATTAAAATAAATTGAGACGGGCGTATTCGCTTCTACCTTTCTAGGCAAAACGTATTCAACATTACCCTGAAATTCGTTGCCAGTGGTCACAGAGGCTTCCCCTTCATAAACCGGCACACGAATCCGACTTTCTGAGATTGTATAAAAAACCTTTTCCTCCGGTTGAGTGAGTGGATATTGCGTGCCCTTGGGAATAATAACGGAAAAACTGTCAGTTTTCCCATCTTGCCCCACCACGTTAATACCTAAACTTTTGGCGGTCACTTCACCTATGATGCCATCGCCGACCACAATACGAGCACTGGCAAGTGAAGCTCCACATTTTTTGCATTCATGCGCTTGTTCTGGATTTTCTGTTTGACATTCAGGACATTCTACGCCTGTTAAGCGGGCTGCTAAAATAGCCGCACCCAATGCAACCCCTTGCATGGGATCAATATCATGCCGAACTTTTTTCTCACCAAATAAAGTGGCGACAGCTTGATGAACAAGAGGAACAGCAGTTGATCCACCTACCATTAAAACGGCGGTTATGTCATCTGGTGTTAAATTTTGTTCCTTTAAGAGGCTGTTTTGGAAAAAAATGAGAGAAGACTCTTTACCTTTTCAGAA
>CAYFOB010000728.1:0-2106 GCA_964344525.1 uncultured Thiomargarita sp. | reverse complement strand
TAGACTACTTTTGACGGCTATGAAAACCGAAAATCTGAACGTTCTGAGTATATTTCTCAAACTGCTGTCAATATCGCTAGTGAACGATATCCAGATATTGAGTTTAAGAAAGTTGATATTAATAATTTGGCTGAAATAAAAAAACTCTTTCAAAAACAAAGTGATATGTGGGGGGGGTGGGTAGATTTAACTTTCTCTAGCGAATGTTTGTCATATCTTCGTAATTGGAAAGCCCTACTAGAAATTGTTAGTCATTATTCCAAGTATCTTTTAATAAGCTTATATATACCAAACAATCCAATAGGCTTTGTTAAATCTGAAACTGAATTAGTTGAGAATGTGGAAAAGTATTTTGAGATATTAGAAGTGGTTAGCTTAAGAAAAACAAATTTCAGAGTTATTTTTGCTCGGAGCAAGAATGTTGTTTAAAATTCCCTTTAGTGGGCGTGCCCACACCTATACTCCAGATGAAATCAACACAGTGGTAAAAGCTATGCAAACAGCTGAGCCATTGACCCAAGGAAAATACCAACAGCAATTTCAGCAGAAATTCTGTCAGGTAATGGGTGTTAATTATGCATTTGCCGTGAATAATGCCACGGCTGCGCTCGAAATGGCAGCACAACTATGTCAATTTGAAAAAGGGGACGAAGTGATTATCCCCAGTCACACCTTTACCTCATCAGCTTATCCCTTTGTTAAGAAAGGTGCAAATATTGTTTGGGCAGATATTGATCCCACAACAAGGGTAGTGACAGCCAAAACTCTGGCAAAATGTATCACCAAAAAAACCAAAGCAATTGTTGTTGTCCATCTTTATGGTTATGGTGCTAATATGCCTGAGATTATGGAACTTGCAAAGCAAAATAACCTATTGGTTATTGAAGATACAGCACAAGCTTTAGGGGTAGAAATTGAGGGTAAAAAAGCGGG
Source organism: uncultured Thiomargarita sp. (assembly GCA_964344525.1). GTDB lineage: Bacteria > Pseudomonadota > Gammaproteobacteria > Beggiatoales > Beggiatoaceae > CAYFOB01. Next base: position 1,173 of record CAYFOB010000728.1, on the reverse strand, counting down.
GACTTTTGGTGATTTTGGTGTCTATTCCTTTCACTCCCATAAAAACATCACAACTTTGGGAGAAGGGGGAATGTTGACGGTGCAGAATGAACAAATTGCCAAAATTATTCCCATGCTCAGACATAACGGACATTGCGCCTTTGATTATGAAAGGCAAGATTATTGGGTGCCTGCAATGGGCAATTTGGATTTTCCAGAATTAAATGGCAAAACTTTATGGCCTAATAATTATTGTTTGGGTGAAGTTGAATGTGCGCTTGGTAACCAATTATTAGATCGCCTTGAACAAATGAACCAAGAAAAAAGAAAAAGGGCACTTTGGTTTATAGATGAACTTAAGGAGTTTCCAAAACTCGAATTTCATCGGGTGGATTCAACGCGGCATAATTATCATTTATTAGTTGCTCGATTAGGAGGAGGAAAACGGGATGCCTTTATTCGTCAAATGGCTGTTCAACATGGCATCCAATGTGTTGTGCAATACTACCCTTTGAATCGTTATCCCTTGTACCAAAAAGCCGGATTTGCTCAAGCCGATTGTCCTGTGGCAGATGATTTTTTTGATAATATGGTTTCGTTTCCCTTCCAACATACGTTAACAAGAGAGCAACTTGAATATATGCTCAGTGCCACGCATCAAATGCTCAAACAATTATCTTGATGAATAAAACTGTTATTGTCATTCCTGCTGTCAAAAAAAATGCTGCCTTCACTGACGACTTGGTGAAAAAATTGGCGGGGATTCCGTTAGTGCAACGTGCCTTGGATAAAGCCAAACAATTAATCAATGGTCAACATATTTATTTAATCACAGATTCTGATGAAATACGCCTCATTGGGCGACGCCAATCGGTAAAAACTTTTTACAAGCCAACGTTGCGTCTTAGTGACAGTTTGCAGCAATTGAAATTTTTGCTACTCAAACTTTCTGTTTGTTATCAACATCTCATTGTTATTTCACCCTATGCCCCATTATTAGAAGTAGATATACTGAAAAAAAGTTATGAACGTTATCTGCAACAACAAGCACAACTTTTAATTCCTATTCATTGTCAAAGTGTGGAATCTGGCAGAACATTAAACGACATTTGTCTGTCACAACAAGACAATTTAATTTGGACGGTTGTCACATAGTACCTTATTAGCTAACAAAAACTAACAAAAAGTTATATT
>CAYFOB010000727.1:0-2113 GCA_964344525.1 uncultured Thiomargarita sp. | reverse complement strand
TTTCTCGTTTTCTGAAAAAGACTTTTCATTTTTTCCAAAACAGCCTCTAAAGTTTATACTAACTTTTTTTAATTGTTGTTTAGTAATTTCCCATAAGTTAGTATAACGTTCCTCTACAATCAGTTGTTCAATTTCTTTAGCACGTTCTCGCTCTTGCTCTTTTTCAGATTTTTGTAATGTCCCTTTAAAATAAAGTTTCAGTTCTTCTTGAGTAACATATTCAGGGGCTTTGTTGCTATAAACACTGATATCGACTAGATGTAATCGTTTCTGGTCTTCGTCAATAGCTATAGTATTAAATGTTTCATAACCATTAATAACTGATGTTACGCACCAAGTTTAATTGCTTTTTTTAAAAAAATTAGTGTTTTATCGCCTTACTCCTTAACTTGCCATTTTTATAAACGCAAAAATTGTGTGGAAGCTGAACAAAATATTTAGCTAATATCTCAGATATCACTTGCACCTTTTCTGAACCCGTTGCATCTTCCAGTCGTAGCAATAATACGCCACAGTGTTTCATACCTGAATGATAAACCAATTCTCCAAAATCTTTATCCATCGTGATCACTATTCGTTCTTCCAAAACCGCAAGACGAATAATATCTGAGTCTGGCATTTGACAATTTATAGCCCTCACTGTTTTTATATCATAATTTTGTGTTTGCAAATAACGTTCAACCTGTTTACCAACACCAACATCTACCAAAAATTTCAATTGAGTGATATTCATGCCGTTGTTATCTCAATAGGTAAAACTTGTTCTTGACTAACGAGTGATGCTGTGTACATAAACACGGCTTGAAAGTCTTCCCGCTCTAGTTCTGGATAATCTTCCAGTAATTCTTGTTCAGATACACCAGCCGCCAAAGCCAGTAATATCTGCTCTAAGCTAATTCTCATGCCTCTAATCGTTGGTTTACCCAACAAAATTTGAGGATTGATTGTAATTCTTGAAAGTAAATTTTCGTTTGTGATCATAATTGTCGTTCTTGTCCTCGTTTTTTGTTCCCAAACACGGTGAAAAAATATTTGTACTGAAGACGTGCAATTTATGTAGTGGGAACAAAATTCGGAAAATTCCGATTCAGTTAAAACCAAACATGACAGGTTTTAAAAACCTGTCATGTTCAGTAATTATTCTACCGTAAAATCCATGCGAGAACTCCATGGACCATAACCAACACTATTCCAAGTCTGTATCCACCAAGTATAATTTCCATTTGCAAGCTCTTCAATTAGGCCAGATTCGCCTTAGCCTTATCAGCCAAAACGGCAAAGGCATCTTTATCAAACACTGCTAATTCAGCCAACATTTTGCGGTCAATTTCAATATTGGCTTTTTTGAGCCCATCAATGAAGCGGCTGTAAGATAAACCACTTTCACGTGCTGCGGCATTAATTCGTGCAATCCATAAAGCCCTAAATTGGCGTTTACGTTGACGACGATCACGGTAGGCATATTGTCCCGCCTTTGTCACCGCTTGTTTGGCAACTCGTAGCACATTACGGCGTGCGCCACGATAACCTTTTGCCGCTTTTAGAATTTTTTTGTGTTTAGCGTGCGCCGTCACGCCTCGTTTTACTCTTGGCATCTTTTGTCATCCTCACGCATAGGGTAATAATCGTTTGACCATCGCGACATCCGCTTTGTCTATCATAATGGGAGAACGCAATTGGCGTTTACGTTTGGTGCTTTTTTTGGTGAGAATGTGTCGGCGGTGGCTTTGTGTGCGTTTAAAGCCACCATTCGCTGTGCGTTTAAAGCGTTTAGCCGCACCACGATTGGTTTTCATTTTGGGCATGTAAATACTCCGCATTTATATGTATAGTAAAAAGAAACCAAGTTTTAAAAAAAAAACTTGGTTTCTTTTGTCAGTGGGATTACTTATGTTGTTTTATCGGGGCAAACACCATGACCATTTGTCGACCTTCCATTTTAGGACGTTGTTCAACTGTCCCATGTTCAGACAAGTCAGTCTCAACCCGCTTGAGCAGTTTACGTCCCAAATCTTGATGGGCCATTTCTCTGCCACGAAAGCGCAGGGTGATTTTGGTTTTATCCCCCTCTTCTAAGAAACGTATCAGGTTGCGTAGTTTGACCTGATAATCT
>CAYFOB010000726.1:1564-2115 GCA_964344525.1 uncultured Thiomargarita sp. | reverse complement strand
AAAAAGTTTTGACTTATCCGATTGACAAAGTAATCGCTTTCCGTTATTTACAGTTTTTACAAGTTTTAGCACTAGGTTCGCTTAATTGTTGTTCATTGAGTTTTTTTTAGCAAGTCCTCCGCACTGCATCAATTTCATCCATTGTCTTTCAACACTGTTTGCTCTAATCGTTTCAATACACTTCTTCGGATCAATTTTTTAATCCTGATTTCACTCGAATTGCCAAAAAATCAACAAATGGAACAATATTATGATTAACACTGGCTTCTTCCAATGCAGCCATATAGACATTACGCTCATTCAATGGAACAACAGTCCAAGGATAGCCACCACTTGCCAACATCACATTCATCAGAAACCGTCCCATACGGCCATTACCATCCATATAGGGATGAATGTACACGAAAATAAAATGTCCAAGCACGACTCGAACAGAGGCTTCTTGTTCTTCACGCAACAAGTCAAAAAATGCTGGCATTGCATCGCGTACAGCTTCTCGACTTGGGGGAGCATGCATGGAATTTCGGATGTAAATTGGGCCATTACGGTAA
>CAYFOB010000726.1:0-1554 GCA_964344525.1 uncultured Thiomargarita sp. | reverse complement strand
TCAGTGGGCTTCAAAATGCCTGCGGTTACTCCTGGTACAAACATTTCTCGATACCAGGTGCGATGATCATCATCAACAACTGTACCTGGATTTTCACCGTGCAAGACTTTTTCAATACTTTTTCGCACGGATTGATAGGCTTGCCAATATCCACGTGCCGCCAAAGCATTGTGTTGTTCTTGATCATTCTTATTGGTATCTGGTTTCCAGTTGCCACTACGTACCTGTTCAATTAATTCTGGACTAACACAATAGCCCTCAATTGACAAAGAATGATAGGCATCTGTGATATAAACCTCCTTAACATGTTGAAGATAGGCTTCAATATTGGTAGGCAATCCGGGGGCTTTTGGAAAACGCTTGATTATAAACTCCCGCATTTCATACCACATCAAGCGAATGCGATTGACGTAAGGGGATTGTTCCCGTGTGCCCAAGCGTATTGGAATTTGCGACTCGAAAGGGTCATTTTCACGAACATCATATCCAACAGCACGCATGGTATTTAGAATCTCATCAGCAATATGCTTATAGCCAATATTGCGAAAAGCACCTGCTAATCGTCCTGCGACAGTGCTATGTCCACCTTCTAATAATTGCTCTAGCATTTCTGAGGCATCACTTATTATTGAGAGTGCTGCACGCATATCATTAGGATTTTGCTGAAAATATCGGGATGAACAAGTCACTAAGGCAGCTGGTAGCGAAAATAGGCGCAAGCCATTTTTTTCTATCAATTTATTGTTTTTTGGTATTGTTGCCCGTATTTCAAGTAATGAGGTACCGTGTGGTAATTGGGTAATATTATTACGCGCCTTAGTGGCTCGGATTAATAGTTGCCTTGGTATGGTCCAATTTTCTGCATGTAACGATAGGGATTGCTCTGGTGACAAACACCAGTCTTTGCCTTTCAAATGTTGTAGGTAAGCTGCACAAAATTGCCAAAAGGAAGCATACCATGCTGTGCTTTCTCCACTAATTTCATCTGGACGTGAGGGGATATACCACCCTTTTATCACTTCCCGTAGAAAACCGTTTCGGCATAAACGTTCTCTATGGATTCGCGTTAAATCACCAGAGCGTATAGCTACTAAGCCACTATTTTGAAGCTTATAAAGAATATTGAGGGATTCAGCTAGTTTTTCAGATGGCGTTGCCATGATATTTAATTTTCGCTTATTGTGCTGTGTGATAATTCGCTTATTGTGCTGTGTGATAATTCGCTTATTGTGTTTATAGGCAATTTTTCGGATTATGATTTGCAAAAAAACCTTAATAACTACAAGGATTACTTTTAAAAAAGGATAAGTCAAAAGCATGCGTGTAGTAAAGATTTCTCACATTTAACATCAATGAAAACAATCCCCTCCATCTCAGTTATTATTATCGTCAAAAATGAAGCGCATTGTATTCGCCGTTGTTTGGACTCTGTACGTTGGGCGCATGAAATTATTGTACTTGATTCGGGTAGTACCGATGGAACTCAGGCGATTTGTCGGGAATATACAACATTGGTGTTTGAAACGGATTGGCCCGGTTATGGGAGACAGAAAA
>CAYFOB010000725.1:0-2117 GCA_964344525.1 uncultured Thiomargarita sp. | reverse complement strand
GTGCGGTTCCGGTGATAAAAACACGATCCAATCCACGCCCGGCGCTTGCCGATTTAACCATTTTGAAAATCGTTTTTAATAAGCCTTCACCGGAAAGCAAAGCATCGTAACGGCTTTGGCTCAAATCTTGATTGCCCATCATCATTTCATTGGCAAAATTATCGTATTCATCTATCAATAAATATAGCTGATAGCCACTTTGTTTGATAGCCCTTAAAGCTGATTCAAAAGACGAAATGGAATTTGTGCTGTTAATTCTAATTTTATATTTTAATCGATCCTGATAATAGGTAGCAAAAGTTGAAATGACATTATTGAGGTGTTCATGTAATGCTTGGTGAATGTGTTTGATTTGTCCGTCTGAGCTGACTACCGAAAAATCCCAAGTCATCACCAAATATTGATTATGCTTAGGCGTTGGATTTTTTCCTATCGCCAAATGTCCAAACAGCTGATCAAAGGAATTGGTTTTTGCAATATCATAGTAATTTTCCAGCATGGATAATAACAAGGTTTTGCCAAAACGACGAGGACGCAAAAACAGTAGTTGTTCTCCAGCATTTTCAATCAACGGAATGTGGGTAGTACGATCAACGTAGTAAAAATGATCGGTGATTATTTTATGAAAATCAGAAACAGCATAAGGAAATTTAAACATGTTTGTCTCCATGTACACAAAAATGAATCATTGTGCCAAAATTTTTTGAGCTCTGGTTTGATGATATTTTAACAGGCAAAGATTTTCACTCAATTCAAAAAGAACAGTATATAGCGTTTCCCGATTGCATGACGTACAAATTTTTTCTCAAAAAAACATAAATAACTACAAGGATTATATTATCGAGCGGGATAAACCCCAGCTCTTCGAATGCGCAAGACTTATCCTTTTTTAAATCTAATCGCTTTCCGTTATACCAAAATTCAACTCAAAATTGTTGTCAATGGAAAACAAGTGCATAACATCAGTTAATAATAAATAAAGGATCAGATTGTGGCTTATTTTTAAGCCTTTATTATTAATAATTCTTGTAGTTATATTAAATATTATTATAAATCCTACCCAACTCATTCAAAGATTCATCAGGAAAACTACAGGGATGAGTTATAATAAGGATGAAAACCGTTTTGATTTATCCTTTTTTATAACTCATCCTTGTAGTTAATATTGGAGTTAATAATGAGACATTTCAATTCTTATGGCCCAGTCAATTGCAAAGCGCATTTTTGTGTGCCACGTTTAGAGTTGATTGAAACTGGGGTTCAGCAGCTTATTGGTACCCCAGAGGAAGAAGGTGGTGAAAAGTATAATCCTGGCGCCAATCAAACGATTGATGAAGATACTTGGGAACTGGTTTGGGAATCGGCTCGGGCTGCAGAGCCTAATAACACCTTGTTAAATATTATTGCTAAAGCGAGAGAGCTGGAATCTCAGGAATTTTTGATCACATTGTTTACAACCTCAAATATTCCCTTCTTTTTTCATTACCCCCAACACAATTATCTTTACCTTCATGGGATCATTGAACCAGAACTTGAAATTTTGCCAAATGGTAAAAAGCAATATATTTGCCGTTTTACCTCTCAATTTGTTCAACAATGCCTTTATGATGCGCTGATTGAAGAGATTCTTGAACCAAAAACACAGATACCCGCCATTGAGTTATTGGATAATCTGAGCGATGTTTTTGCGACGTTAAACCTACCCGCTTTGTTAGCAAGATACAAAAATTATTTGGTCCGCCTTAAAGCTAAAGGTATTAATCCTTGGAAAGAACAGCCCCGCCGAAAAAAGGACTTTCAGCTAACCGAATGGGTTGGACATTTTCATCTGTTTAGCTGGCTTGTTCAAGCGGTGGGAAGACGTTGTGTAATCAGCCCAGAATTTCCAACTGGTAATGGCAAAGTTGATCTACATCTTCGCTGTGGCAACCAACAGGGCATTATTGAAGTCAAAAGTTTTGTTGATAGCTATCAAATTGAATTGGATCAAAAGCAAGCGGCTGATTATGCAAAAAATTTAGGAATCGATAGCGTAACCATTGCGCTATTTCTTCCTGTGTTAGAAGAAACGGTGCTGGAGACATTATCAACCACTGAGACAGTTATGTACTGAATCA
>CAYFOB010000724.1:0-2122 GCA_964344525.1 uncultured Thiomargarita sp. | reverse complement strand
GAATCTTTCTCGTTTTCTGAAAAAGACTTTTCATTTTTTCCAAAACAGCCTCTGAGTATTTTACTGCAACTTTTTTAAAACTCAATTTTGTAATCGCTTTCCGTTATTCGCCGTGTTCATTAATGAAAGGATAAAACTTTGAACAAAATACACAATTCTAGTCTCATAGAAGCTATTCAAAAAGGTTTGCCACTCGTATCACGTCCTTATGCCGCAATAGGAAAAGAGATTGGTATGAGCGAAACAGAAGTGATCACAAACTTGTCGCGTCTCCAAGAAACAGGCGCGATAAAGCGTTTAGGGGTTGTGGTACGTCACCGTAAATTGGACTATTGCGCTAACGCTATGGTTGTTTGGAATATTCCCGATGAGCAGGTAGATACTTTGGGGCATCGCTTAGGGCAATTTGACTATGTGACGCTCTGTTATCGTCGCGCCAGACATTTGCCTGATTGGCCTTATAATTTATATTGCATGATTCATGGCAAAGATCGAAATAAGGTTTTAGAAAAATTGGATGCACTTGTTGAAGAATGTGATTTAAGTAACATACCCTCCCAAATCTTATTCAGTCGCCATTGTTTCAAACAATGTTCTGCAACTTATACGCCTCGTTTAATTTAAATCTCCAAAATGGATACCATAGATCGTCATATTATCAATAACTTACAAGGCCATTTTCCCATCTGTGAGCGTCCTTATGCAGAGGCCGCCGAACAACTTGGGATTTCTGAAGGCGAACTCATTCAACGCCTTAGCCAATTATTAGAACAAGGCTTACTCAGCCGTTTTGGTCCCATGTACCATGCTGAACGTTTAGGCGGTGGACTCACTTTGGCTGCTATGTGTGTGCCTGAATCCGATTTTGAAGAAGTCGTGGCACAAGTGAATGCCTTTCCAGAAGTTGCACATAATTATGCCCGTGAGCATGAATTGAATATGTGGTTTGTTTTGGCAACCGAGCAGCCGGAACGGATTGATGAAGTCATTGCTGAAATCGAAGCCCAAACCGGATTACCTGTTTACAATATGCCTAAGCAAGCGGAATATTACGTAGGACTCAAATTTGAAGTGTAATATCAAAACCAGACCTGCCAGGTCTGGTTTTGGCAAAAGGTTTTTTACAGCATCACCACTGCGAGTCCCAACAATGCAATCCCTGTTGGCCATTTCCACATCCAACGGATCACATCATCTGTGCGGTAGCGACCAAATACATTGGTGATAGAGACTGCTATAAACACCACAGCAAAGATTTTAGGCAAAAAAGTCAGCCAGTTTTCGCCGCCACCCAGGAATAGCGTTGTGTACAACACGCCAACCGTATAAAGTTGAAAGCATTGCATTACAAACAAAGCGCCCATGTATTTACCACCCATTTCAACCATGGGTCCTGTTCCAATTTCTGCCGGTGCGACGTAAATTTCAAATGGCTCCTTGCCTAGCATGGCGTACATGGATATGAGACCTGCGATGGCTAATAAGGGCATACTGAATAAGCCCCAAGTACCTTGTTGTTGAATTTCAATGATTTGGACTAAATTAGTTGAACCATAACTGATGGCAGCCCCTGCCACTACGATGATAAACGGTACATCATAAGCCAACATGGATGATAAGGCACGAGAGATGCCAATCGAGCCGTTAGGGTTAGCGCATTGCCCTACACCGAGCGCCATCCCAAGCATTGGCACCATCAATAAATAGATCAAAACGATTAAATCAGCTTGATTAGCCAAACCATTCATGCCAGGTACAGGCAAAAAGATTTCTGAGGCGATGTAGCCGCCCAGCAGCATCATAATGGCGACATCGTGCATGTAGCCATGCGAAATTTGTGTTTGTTTGGCATATAATTTGATAATATCGTACAAGGGTTGTAAAAAAGGTGGACCCACGCGCCGCTCAATTTTAGCCCTGACTCTCCGCATCATCAAAACCAGCATCAACCCCACCACAAAGGCAACGAGGGGCATTAAAGTCATATCTAGCAATAATTCACCAAAATGTATGTTTTCCATAGAATTTTCTCTACTTAACTGATGTTACGCATCCTCGTTCCCAAACATTAACTACAGGGATGAGTTATAAAAGGGATGAAAACCGTTTTGATTTATCCTTT
>CAYFOB010000723.1:0-2125 GCA_964344525.1 uncultured Thiomargarita sp. | reverse complement strand
TGAAAAGGTAAAGAGTCTTCTCTCATTTTTTTCCAAAACAGCCTCTAAAGCTTTGAGTGTTTGAGGGTGCTTTTCCCCAACAATTTTTGTTAATTTATAATACGCTTCAGGCATAACAACCAAAATTTTTTTGGAAATCGCTATTTCAGCGTCGATTTGGGACATTTTTTGTGAAGTTTCAGTGTCCCTTTGAGACTTTTTTTGTAATTTTGCTAAACATGAAGAAATTGTTGTTTTTGTGCCAATTTGGGACACTTTTCGTGAAGTTTGGCTACATGAAGCGATAAAAAACAGCAAAATTATGCAGATAAACACAGCTTTTAATTTCATCATTATTTCCTTTTAATTTGAGTTGAAACGAGACTTCTTTTCATACGTCAACAAATGTGCAAAGCCCTGGCGTTCTATGTCTTTTTCTATTAAAGAAAATTTTAATGCCAAAAATTCATTAAGATCAATGGCTGTATGCATGTATTCTTTCCAGGATTTATACATAGACAATTCAACCGTTAATTGACTTAAATCTTTATAAATCATTGAAAAATTATTTCCTCTTGTGAGGACTAAATATTGTTGTTCTTTTAAAACCCCTTTAGATAGATCATAAGCCTTTTCAAACAAAGGTAAAGCAGCCGACAAGTGCCCTAAGTCTTGGTTAATCATTGCAAAATTATTTAAGCTTTCAAGTGTATAAGGGTGATTTTCCCCCAACACTTCTTTTCTAAGAGTATAAGCTTTTTCAAACAAGGGTAAGGCTGTCGATAAGCGTTCTAAATCTTTGTAAAGTAATGCTAAATTATTCAAACTTTCAAGTGTAGAGGGGTGCTTTTCTCCTAACAGTTCTTTTCTGAGGAAAAAGGTTTTCTCAAACAAAGGCAATGTTGCAGATAATTTACCTAATTCTCTGTAAATAATAGCTAAATTATTCATACTAATAAGTGTTTGAGGATGTTTTTCTCCTAACACTTCTTTAGAAAAATGATAGCTTTTTTCAAATAAAGGCAAGGCAGCTGACATTTGACCTAAATCTAGGTAAATTAGCGCTAGATTATTCATTTTTTGGAGCGTTTGAGGATGCTTTTCTCCCAAGACTTCTTTAGATAAAGAATAGCCTTTTTCAAATAAAGGCAAAGCCTCAGATAAGCTACCTAAATCTCTGTAAAGAGTTGCTAAATTATTTAGGCACCCGAGCGTGAACAGGTGTTTTTTTCCTAAAATTTTATCAGATAAAAGATAACCTTTTTCAAGAAAAAGCAATGCCTCCTGTAAGTAACCTAAGTCTCTGTAAAGAATACCTAAATTATTTAAACTTGTAAGCATGTTGGGGTGCTTTTTTCTCAATGTTTCTAAAACTGCATGAAACCCTTTTTTTGATAAAGATAAAGCTGTAGAAAAATGACCTAAATCTCTGTAAGTCATGGATAAATTATTCAAGCTTATGAGCGTAAAAGGGTGTTTTTCTCCTAACACCTCTTTAGAAAGATGATAGCCTTTTTCAAATAAAGGTAAACTTTTAGAAAAATGAGCTAATTCTTGAAAAATTTTCGCTAAACTATTCAGGCTTATAAGGGTATATAAGTGTTTATCACCTAGCACCTCTTTTTTGAGAGAATAGGATTTTTCAGCCAAGGGTAGTGCCTGCTGCAATTGCCCTTGTCGATATAATTGAATCATTTGCTTATCATAAGTACCAACTGATTCTAATTTTTTTTCTTGCTCAGGTGAAAGCGCAACTTCAATTTCAATATCATTATGCTCTTGTGCCAATTCTGCTAATGATGCTGGTTTTGGTGGAGGATTGATAGTACGTCGGATTTGCTCAATACCTTTCTCAAAATCATATAAAATTCCACATGAAGTTATAAAAAACAAATAAATTATCCCAACAAGCAATTTTGGTAATTTCATCATTTTCTCCTATTACCTTTCTTAAAGGAACTTACTTGAGGGTGTTTTATTCTCCTCATAGTAAAGTTTGTGTTATAGATATTCAGATAAATTTTGTAACTAAAAACCTCCTATGTTTAGCTAACATCGGATGTTTAGATTTATAATCATCATAATATAGCTATTGCTGTTTTTGTTCCCAACCACAGTTATTTTTGCAACGCTTCAAGCAAGTTCC
>CAYFOB010000722.1:0-2141 GCA_964344525.1 uncultured Thiomargarita sp. | reverse complement strand
TTTGAAGTACTTCAAAAAACTTGACAGGTTTAAAGTGAAATTGAACAACCTTATTGTCACACAAGGCAAAAATAATTTTTGTAGTGAAAAAGTTTTGGTTGGAAATAAATGGATAAACAACAAATATTGAAAGAGTTGGATTAAGAAGGGAAAAAAAGGATGGAACAAAAAGTAAGCGTCCCCAAGGGGAGTCGAACCCCTGTTACAGGACTGAAAATCCTGGGTCCTAGGCCTCTAGACGATAGGGACAAAAAACATCTACTAAATAATAAAATGGTGGAGCTAGGCGGGTTCGAACCGCCGACCTCTGCAATGCCATTGCAGCACTCTCCCAACTGAGCTATAGCCCCTCTAATATTAAAACTATTATATTACGCTTTTATGCGCTTGTCAAGCAATTCACAAAAAAAATTATATTGCATTTTTTTTTGCCTGTCAAGCGTTAAAAATCTTGAAAAAAGCAATTCACAAATACTATATAGTATCCAATCAAGACAAAATCAAGCCCTGTTAGTTAATGTGCGGCTAACAGGAAACGCATTGTATTGCCTTCTTTTGCGCTTGTCAAGCATTTTTGTCAAAAAAATCAAAAACAAAATCAAGTCATTGAATTTAATATCATTTTTTACCGAGAATTCAAATGCACCAACCAACCTATCTGAATAAAATCACTGAAGATGGATTTGCAATAATCCCTAAGATTATTTCTAACAACACCATTAACGAAATACTGAATGCACTTAATTTGCCCATTTCAGGGGGCACAGTTAGAGCGCGTCAGGGTAGCGTTTATGCCATTCGTGATTTATTAAATAAAGTGCCAACGCTTGCCACTTTGACACAAGATGCGAAACTACAACCCCTAATTGAACCAGTTTTGGGAAAGGGGGCCAAAGTGGTCCGCGCCATTTTATTTGATAAAACGGAGGAAGCCAACTGGAAAGTAACGTGGCATCAAGATGTGACAATTGCTGTTCAAAAACGGTGCGACATTGCGGGTTTTGGCCCATGGTCTGAAAAGGTGGGGATTGTACATGTACAACCACCTGTGTCTATACTTGAAGATATGTTGACGATTCGCATTCATTTGGATGATAGCACTGCCGAAAATGGCGCACTGTTTGTAATCCCCGGCTCCCACACTTTGGGGCGCTTGAGTCACAGCCAAATACAAGCCTTGCGAGAAGGCATCCCCTCTGCCTTATGTCCTGTTCCAAAAGGTGGGGTAATGGTTATGCGTCCATTATTGCTTCACGCATCATCTAGCAGCTTGTATCCCTCGCATCGACGGGTACTACATTTTGAATATTCTGCAAGTCAACTTCCGGGGGGATTGGAATGGTATGACGTGTTTCCGCGTTAACTTTGAAGAGCGCATTCCATATGCGCTTTACAGGAACGTGATCATGAGCTATTCTATAATATTAATTATTTTTTTTCTTTGAGTAGTTAGTATGTTTGGAGTTTTAATCTCATCACGCCGTCTTAAAGTTGTTGCATTTTCCGTTTTAGCACTGTTTACCTTGTTTGTGCTTCTACGGTTGGTGTTCTTTTTCGGTTTTCTTGAACTGTCAGAGTCTGTTGCCACTCTGACCAAAGCCTTTTATATTGGACTAAAGTTCGACCTGCGTTGGGCTGTAGTACTGACATTACCAGCGATAGTTTTGATGATCTTGATGCTTGCACTGCGCCCAAAACTTACCCGGTGGATTGTAGCCACTTATCTAAGCATTGTTCTGACACTGTTACTACTTTTCGGCATATTGGACATTGGCCATTTCGATTATCTCGGCAACCGTATTGACGTGTCAGTATTACGTTTTCTGGAAAATTGGGATATTTCATCCCGCATGCTGTTGGAAAGTTATCCCATTACTTGGCTGAGTCTTTTGGCGTTCACAGCCTTTTTGCTGTTTGCTTGGCTGGCTTGGCAAATTAGCAAGCCATTAAGCGGCGACTATCAGGGACCTTTTAGTTGGCGTCAACACATCGTGGCATGGGTCACATTACTTGTCATGTTAGTATCGGCTGTGTTTGCCAAATTTGGCACAGTGCCATTGCGCTGGAGTGATGCATTTTTTTCTGGCAATACTAAAGTTGGCATGTTTGCATCTAATCCCATAGAGTATTTTACAAGCAGT
>CAYFOB010000721.1:0-2152 GCA_964344525.1 uncultured Thiomargarita sp. | reverse complement strand
CGATTACTTTTAAAAAAGGATAAGTCTTGCGCCGACTCATGAGTTGGGGTTTATCCTTTTTTAAAAGTAATCGCTTTCCGTTAGTTAATGATTTTTAAAAATGCTGAAAAGTCAGCTCACTCATACAATCTTCACAAAAACTTTCAAGCGTTGCTTGAGTTTGGCGCTTTTCTAACTGCTTATTTTGTTTTTGGGTAGCAATCACATAAATTTTTTCTTCACCGCGTTGTTTGTCTAAGGTGAAAGATTTTTCTTGACCTGGAATGTAATAAGTCACAGCTGCTTGTGCAGGGTTAAAATTATTGACTGTAACGCCGCCAAAACTTTTCATCGGAAACAAGCGATAAATCTGACCCGTCGAATCTTTTTGAAAAATATACACGTAACTTGTTTCACTCGGGGTGAATATAATTTTATAAGAGTCGCCAGAATACAAAATTGTTCCTTCCTTTAAAGGCTTAAATTGCGCCCTGCTCCAACGTGGACGATAGACGTATTTGATGTCTAATGCTTGTGTTGTTTGAAGAGTAGGAATCAGCCATTTATAACGATAAGGTTTGTATTTTTTGAGTTCTTTAGATGTATAAGAACGCATAACGACTTTTCCAGTACGCCCACCGGCGGCTTCATAAACATAAAAACGTCCTCTCTTGTCCCGGTGGGAAAACAATCTGACATGGCTGCCTGCTTGATTCAAAATATCACCGGCTTGTAAATCGTTTTTTGATTTTAATGGTATTGAAATTTGAGGTAAAGTGCGGGTGCTGTATTTGTGATTTAAATCCCAGACTTGAGAAATCAAGCCTGAACAGTCAATACCCACGACTCCAGAACTCCCAAAATATTTTCCTGAACATTTGCTGGCACAGATATCGCCCGCTTTTTTTCCCACATCTAAGCCTTGTTGAAAAACCTTCAAGCTATCAAATCCGCCCCATTTATAGGGAACCCCAGTATGATATCCGGCGCTCTTTATTGGCGTAATAACCTTTTTTCCATTCATGTAGCTTCCATGAGTGAGATTGAATCGTCTCACATAAAACTTGTAGTTGACATATTCTTTAGCCCGCTCAATGATTTTTTGAGGATGAACGCGCTTTTGGCTCCTATATCTTGAAAAAACCGGATTTTCTTCAGGGGCTTCTGAGGGTTCAAAATCTTCTGATTGTTTTTCTGTGTATGAAAACAATGTTTGCAAAAGTGGCTTTTGAGAAGAACGCGTTTTGAACTTGCTCATTTTCCACTTAATGAGTTTCAGGTGTTTTTTGAGTGGTAACATTTGAAATACTTCACCTTGAGGTGTGACCACTAAATCCTTTAAGGTATATGCATAGAGACTATAGGGCAATTTTTCTTCTGCAATCAATTGCCCTGTTTGTGTGTACTTTCTTAAAAATCTCAGGACTTCCTCAGAATCAAGTCCTTCATTAATGACTTCTTCGACAGTCAAATAAATATTCCCTGCTTTATCAAGCCCAATAAAGTCAATGAAATTGAGTATGCCTACTTTGCTTTTCACAGAAATTTGATGGCTTTTTTGACGATTGTGTAGCCAAAGCGTTCCTTGTGAATCGTTGTGTCGTTTGACTTGAAACGTGTACTGTCCAAAAGGAATCAGTGTCAGCGGTGTGTCGTCATTGAAACGGTAAAACAAGCCATCAACACTCTCCAAAATCAATCCTTGATGGCATTGGATAGCTACTGGTACGATATTGATCTTGATGGGATGGGTTTGGACTCTTTGTCCGGCTCGGTTGTAAACAACAACTTTTTTCTTTCTGCTAAACAGGAGATAAAAGTGCTTATCATCTTTCATACAGAAATCATCAGCTTCATCTGAAGAGAGTGGGATTGAGGAATAATCTGCCAAAGCCAAAATACGTTGGTTGGCTGAATCAAGCAAATAGATACCTGCTTTATTGACCACAAAACTGGGGGGACCAAAATGATTCGCAGGCGCTTTGCTTAACGCGACTTGATCCGTTTTTGTCCCCCATTCTATGTGGGCGATTTCTTGGGCAGTAAATGCGTACGTGTTTATGGAAAACAGTGCGTAAAGTATTATGATTAGTCGTTTCATTTTGTTTGTCTTTTGAGTATAACGCGTCAATGCCATTAAGTTAATAAAAAAAACTTTAAAAACAAACTATTA
>CAYFOB010000720.1:0-2154 GCA_964344525.1 uncultured Thiomargarita sp. | reverse complement strand
AAGCTCTGCTTCGAGTGTAGGTGGCCTGGAAATTTCCGCCATCCTGCACTAGAACAATTCCGATTGCTTTGTTTCGTTTGACCAGCTTCCTACTTCGACACCATACTTTTCTTTTACTGCCTTTTTGAATACCTCAAGAGCGTTTTCATGGTTATTCAAGAACCAATGAATATGGTTTTCCAAATAATCATCTCGAATTTCAGGTTTTCGCAGGTCATTTGGCACTCGCTCCATTCTTGGGTCTACACTATCGAAACCAGTAAATTTCTCACTAAGTCTCAATCGAGTCATTTCTACATAGTCTGGATTTAATTCAAAGCCTATCGCATTTCTATTTATTTGCTGACAAACACGCAAAGTGGTTCCACTGCCTGAGAATGGATCAAGTACATTGCCGCCTTCACCGCTAGAAGCCAAAATCATTCTTTCTATTAAGCCTTCTGGTTTTTGTGTCGGGTGGTTTTGCCTATTTGGATTGCAATAGTGAACGTGAGAGAATTTCCATACATCCCCTGGATTTGCTCCGCGCATATTGTTCCGTGCGCGATAATATTTTTGAGGCACACGAACATTATCTAAATTGAAAGTATGCTTGTTTGATTTTGTAAACATTAAAATATCATCATGCCTAGGAGAGAAGCCTTTTGTTTTCCCTAAGCCTTGCGTGTAATGCCAGACAATCCAGCTATTAAAGAACATCCCTAGTTCCCTATCTAGGATGTCGTACAAATACGAAATAAACCGAACCCCCATAAACACATAAATCGTGCCTTCGGGCTTTAATACACGCTTTGCTTCAAATAGCCACTTTCGTGAGAAATCCAAATAATCATCAAATCCCTTCAGATCATGGTTATTGCCATAGTCTTTCCCTAGGTTATAAGGCGGATCGGCTATAACAACGTCAATTGACGAAGTCTCAATTTCTTTGAAAAGATCAAGTGCATCGCCACACCGTAAATCAATTGACTCCATCTACTTTATCCACCCATTTTGTTGTGCGTATTCAAGCCATTGAGCATAGCCTTTTTTCGAAGCTATAAACTTCTTATCAAGCAACTGACAAAATTGCCATGTAGTTCTTTTTATAATTGTTACATAGTGTATGTCTCCATTACGCCCATCATCATTTTTGTCTCTTCATCGCGGGTGCTGAAAACTCTGTGCTTGATTGAAAGGATTACAAAAATATAGTCTGGATCCTTTATATATGCGCTTCTGATTCTTGCAAATGAGGTTATGTTGGGAGACTTTCCGCTACCCTCTAACGACTCTGTAAAAACCTCAAAAGCCCATGCCTCGACAAATGGCCCTGCTATTTTGTTTACATTTTCCATGGGAATGCCGAGCTTAAGATTAGTATTGATTACTATCTTATTTCGCCCTGTATCCATAGCCTCCTTCATAATTGCCTCGATTGAGGTTACGACAAATTCAGAACATTCCTGATAGTCATCAGATTCTATAGGCTTTTTTAGATCGAGGCTTTCGTAAGTCATATGATTCCTAAATTCTTGTGCTGTGCTGATTTTGTTTTTGCGTATAACGCCTTGGGTCAGCCGACGCGAAGGGAGCGGTAGCGACCGTAGCGGTCGGCTGGACCCAAATGTTAGCTTACTTTTTTTACAAGTATCTTTGGTCCTGGATTTATCTTCCTGTGTTTGGAAGCATGTTCTTTTTTCTTTAGGTCTTCTACAATTCGCTCAAGATCGTACCCAAATTTTTTTGCATGTTCAATTCGGTAATGCCGGACTTCATCAACAATTGGATCATTTATCATCTGAAATACCACCTAGTTCTTCTGGCGAACAAAGTTGCGGACAAACATATCCATATGATTCGACAATCTTTGATATGGCTGATTTTGTTTCTGCATTATTAATATGTTTGAAATTCCAGGTTAGCAGATAGTCTACCCCTTGGGCTGCTGCAATGCCAATATGCAAGGCATCTTCTTCACTCCCTCTCGGTACTGCCTTATTGTTGAGTAGCATATCAGCAATTTTCGTAGCATCATCTGTAATCAACAAACTTGGTAAATCAGCAACCAGTTCATTTCTTTTTTTTGCTGCCGCTGAGTCACCTTTACTAATTTCTTCTTCCACCAAAATAGATATTTGTAATTCAAATCTGTGACGATGATTATTCCACCAG
>CAYFOB010000719.1:753-2156 GCA_964344525.1 uncultured Thiomargarita sp. | reverse complement strand
AGCCTCTGAACAATTTGTTGAAGCTTATCATGAACGCTATGGTTTAGAGTATACGATCTTACGCTATGGCTCTTTATATGGACGTCGAGCTGATGAGCGTAATGGTATTTACCGCTTCTTAAAACAAGCATTAGAAACCAAATCCATTACTTATAATGGTGATGGTGAATCTATGCGAGAATATATTCATGTGGAGGATGCCGCCAAGCTGAGCGTACAAATTTTAGCGGAAAATTACGCCAACCGGCATATTATTCTCACCGGGCAAGAACGTATGCCAGTGAAAAATTTGATGAAAATGATTGCCGAAATGTTGCCTGAAACTATCGAATTAAGCTATGGGGGTGAAGGAATGTATGGTCATTACGTTATGACGCCTTATGCATTTCATCCCAAAGTAGGACATAAATTAGTTGCTAATGATTATGTTGATTTGGGGCAAGGACTTTTGGATTGTTTGGCAGAATTACATGAGCATTTTCACAAACATGCTGAAGGTGATTGGCTGATTGCTGACGATGAGGTAAAGGCATGAATTTTGATGCGTTTATTTTTGATTTTGATGGGGTATTAGCAGATTCTGTAGAAGTTAAGACGAGAGCCTTTGCTAAGTTATTTGAGTCTTATGGTGAGAATATTGTTAAAAAAGTTGTCGAACATCATCGCATGAATGGAGGTATGACACGCTATGATAAATTTCGTGCTTATTACAAGGATTTTTTAGGTAAGCCACTTTCTGATAAAAAAATGACACAGCTTGCCAATGAATTTTCTAATTTAGTGGTTGACGAAGTCGTTGCGGCTGATGAAATTGCTGGGGCAAGCCAATTTTTAAAACAAATGAGTCAGAAAATACCTTGCTTTGTTAATTCAGCAACTCCAAACAATGAAATTGTAGAAATTGTTAAACGGAGAGGATGGGATAGTTATTTTAAAGAAGTGCTGGGTGCCCCTACGAGCAAAAAGGATAATTTAGCCGATTTGTTAGCACGTTATCAGTTGGTGGCAGAACGTTGTTTGTTTTTTGGTGATGCAACGTCAGATTATAAAGCGGCTATGGCGTGTGGTGTGCCTTTTTTTGGAATTGCTAAAAATCAGGCGGCTCCATTGCTTACTTATGCGCCTAATATTAATTGGGCGACGGATTTTTATGGAATGATGCGGTGGCTATGAGCTAAAGGTGCGCCCTAAGATGGTATGTGTTTGAACAATTGGTTGAAACATATATTGGAATTTTACATGAACCTGGGCATTTCGATCGATATTTGGATTATAGCTGGGGTGGTGAAAAAAAGGTTGATTAGTTCGTTAAAACTTGATCCAATTTTTATTCCATCGTTTTAATTCTTTTAAAAACAATAAGTTATAAAGTAGGAATAAAAATGGGATCAATTTGAGATAGC
>CAYFOB010000719.1:0-677 GCA_964344525.1 uncultured Thiomargarita sp. | reverse complement strand
GATTTTAAGACCAGAGGATTCAACCTCGAAAAAAGTCAATTGATTTAGTAAGCAAGCTTGTCCCATTTGATACTCATTCTCAGTCTAGCTATTCATTGGGTTGCACGTACCGGACGACAAGATGCCTTAAAAAATCCTTTACCTATTGATTGAGAAAAAGGCACGACAAAATCCTGAGAATGATTCCATTGTACGCCGTGCTGTACGCCAAGCACTTTCTTGGTTTAAAAGGGGACTTCGATTACTACGATATAAGGCACAATGTTTGGCTTCCCTGCCAATGCTTTATGACAGACCAACATGAAATTCAGATATTATCAATAATTTGATTATTTTTCAAATATTTACATAAAACTGATAGGAGGTAAGACTTTAACATATTGAATAATATAGACTATTTGCTTCCTGTTTCTTGTCATTTTTCTCACCAACTTGTGAGAAAAATTTTCAATAAATGGAAGTGATTTTCAGTGTCTATTTAATATGTTACGTCAATTTGGTGAAATGTTAATTGCCATTTTTAGGTTTAACATGAAATTCAACTCAAAAATGGTATTATAGCGATCGTCATCATAGATGGGTCAAAACTCCTTGTTAATAAATCCAATACCTGATACAATTTTTCGCTATTGGAAGAGGATATCACAAAAAAGCTTATTTCGAGGATTTTGTTTATG
>CAYFOB010000718.1:0-2156 GCA_964344525.1 uncultured Thiomargarita sp. | reverse complement strand
ATGCTTATTTTTTCATCACCTTTCATCACAAAAATCATAAGAATCACAGTTCAAAATTATTTCTTTTCTTTTTATAAAAACGATTATAACCTATGCGCCTACAATCCTTAATGACGACTTACCAACAACGAGTCGATGCAGCCTTAGAGTCATGGTTACCTGCCCCCTCCATTCAACCCAATCGTTTACATGATGCGATGCGTTACGCAGTACTCAATGGCGGTAAACGGGTGCGCCCTTTGCTCGTCTATTTGACAGGTAAGGCTATCAACGTTGATCCTATCCTGTTGGATGCCCCCGCCTGTGCCATTGAATTTGTCCATGCCTTTTCATTAGTGCATGATGATTTGCCTGCGATGGATGACGATGATTTGCGCCGAGGTAAACCCACCTGTCACAAGGCATTTGATGAAGCCACCGCCATTTTGGCAGGCGATGCTCTACAGACTTTGGCATTTTATGTCCTCAGTCACAATTCTGTGAGTGATAAGCGACGTTTGGAAATGGTTGAGACATTAGCGCTGGCGACTGGCTCACGCGGTATGGCGGGTGGACAAGCAATTGATATGGAATCTGTGGGACAAAGATTAAATGTCGCAGAATTGGAAAATATGCACATCCATAAAACGGGGGCGTTGATTCGTGCCAGTGTCAAATTGGGTGCTCTGGCTGGCACCATTGATGACGATTTGTTGGACAAACTTGACCATTATGCTAAATGCATTGGTTTAGCCTTTCAGATTCAAGATGATATTTTAGATGTAGAATCCGATACTGAGACATTGGGCAAAGCGCAAGGCTCAGATATTGCACATAATAAAGCCACTTACCCTGCCTTGTTAGGGTTGCAGGGTGCAAAAGATATGGCTAAGGAATTGATTGAAGATGCAATGGCTAGTTTGGCTGATTTTGATGAAAAAGCGGATCCCTTGCGTTGGATGGCGGATTATATTGTGGCGCGGCATTTTTAAGATCACCGTTTCAGTCATCTGCAAATGTTTGCCTCGCCTAATGAAAACTTAATTACAGGTGCGATTCTATGTATACTGGTATTTGGAGCAACAATGAACACACTGGTATTAGACAAAGTGGGCATAAAAATTGAGGGACATTGGTTAGTGAAAGACACTTCATTAACCTTATTGCCAGGGCAATTAACAACATTTATTGGACCTAATGGAGCCGGAAAAACAAGCTTACTTCAACTACTAGCAGGCTTATGGCAACCAACAACGGGTACAATCAAGCTAAACGGACGCGATTTACAGCAAATCTCCAGAAAAACTTTAGCGCAAAACATCAGCTTTGTGCCACAAAATACCCAGATTGATTTTGCCTTCACCGTCAAAGATATAGTGATGATGGGACGTAATCCACACTTGGGGCTATTTCAGCATGAAACAAAATATGATTACAATTGCGTAGTGCAAGCCATGAGAAAGACAGATGTGACTCATCTTGCAAAGCGCCTTGTCACAGAACTTTCAGGCGGTGAACGTCAACGAGTTATAATAGCTCGCAGCCTCGCTACCGAAGCAAATATTATTTTATTAGACGAACCCACCGCCAGTCTTGATATTGCCCATGCACTAGAAGTTTTTGATTTATTAAAAGAATTGGTTAAGGAGGGCAAAACGGTGGCTATTTCAATACACGACATTAATCATGCAATACGCTATGCCAATAAAACGGCGTTAGTGCATAAAGGCAGTATTTTTAATTTCGGTTCACCTGAAAAAGTACTGACAAATGAGGCAATTGGAAAAGTGTTTGGTGTCGGTGTAAAAAGGGTTGCGCTTGGAGAGGGGGATACGGTTTTCTTTTTTCAAAGATTTAAAAATATCGGAAATAAGCTTATGTAGGGTGGATAGGCGTTATCCACCATTATTAACGTGAGTTCGACTTGAATATTAAGAATGTAATCCTTGTTGTAGGTTGGGTTAGATTTTTTTGCGCCGCAAAAAAACGTAACCCAACCGACTTTCAACTAAATAGCATTAAACCAACAAACTTAACTTATTGAAAAATAAGTCGAACTCACGTTAATAAGTTTAAAACCCATGAATAACTACACGGATTACTTTTAAGAAGGGATAAGTCAAAAATCACTTCATTAATGGGGGTTATCCTTTATTAAAAATAATCCGTGTAGTTAT
>CAYFOB010000717.1:0-2159 GCA_964344525.1 uncultured Thiomargarita sp. | reverse complement strand
GTAATCCTTGTAGTTATTTATGGTTTTGGAACAAAAATGCGTAACATCAGTTAATAAATCATTTTACGCCTAACTTTTCAATTGAAGCCGCCTATAAAAAGCTTGAGCTATCAGTTTCTGGAATATGATGTCAAAGCGGCTACAATTGGACTAAGCTATAAGTTTAGTGGGAAATAGCGTCACACACTTAATCATCCATTATAGACAATTTTTATAACCCCCAAAGTCTCTCCCACCAAGTTTTTTCCTCGCGTATTTCCTCAATCCCCATTTTGTCACGAATGTGATTAATATCCCAGCCCGTCAATGATGCCAACTTTTGCGCCTCCTGTTCTTGCCGCGTTTTTAGATTTCTTCGATACTCTCTTGCGGCTTGGCAATTTTCATCGCCTGTCCAAGGATGGCGCAGAACATAACGTCCTTGAAAATTTGTGCGATCAGCAGTTTCCTGAAAAACTAAGTCTTCAGGAAATTTTTCGGCAGTGTAGCGCAAATGTAGTCGCGTGACGAAAACTTCTCTTGCGCCCCCCCAATTATTGCCCCTATCTTTAAGCCAAAATACGCCCAGTTCGCGCAATTCTTTGACAGATAATGGATCAGCAGCACAAGGATCGCACCAATTCATATCCCACGCATATTCCAAAAATACTGCTTTCATCCCCTCGGCTTGAACTTGCTGAGTGAACATGGCGCGGTAAAAATCAGCAAATTCGTTTTTGATGTAAACGGGTAAATCCATGCCAGTGGGTAATTTGACAGTGCGATAATTGGTGGTTTCGACACGCCCTTTTTTGGTCAGCGCGTAGATAAAGAGCTCCTGCGCTCCTTGCGCATTAACGGTGCCAAGCCGAATTGGCAACATAAATTTTGGCGATTCATAGGCGACAGAAATTGGGCGCAAATAGTTAAACCCTAATTTGGAGTGCTCTTTGAGATTGACTTTGGCTACAAAAAAGCGCATGTTTTGCTTAATGTAGCTGCCAAGCACCCTCGCTGCGCCATCAGGAATCCGATAGCCATTTTCCTTTAGCCACACCTCTAAGCCGTAGCGAAGGGTGGCTGACAAAATCACAATGTCATACTCCCCAACAGTATATTCTGCCTCAACCGTTACACCGTGATTTTTTTCCTTGATATTTCTAGCCTCTGTGCTTGGTGCCATGTCATACATTTCATACTTCCAACGTTGACAGGGGTTTTCATCAAAATATTCGACCAAACGGGGGGCGCTATAGGCATTCAGATGATCAATGATTTTTTTGTCAGCAATATGAATTTGCCCCTTTTCAATAAAAGTGGGAACAGGAATAACCACCGCAAACTCTTTTGGATCCCCTTTAAAATCATTTGCCATTGTCATCACCGTTTTGTCATCGTGACGAACAATCACAACTTGTGAGGCTTTATTAAAGAGTTTGGCATCGGCTTTTGCGACGTAAAAACCGCAAAAGCTATGCGATAAAGGTGCTGAGAGTGCAGTACTTAATAAAACTGTGATTGAAATCAGTGTTTTTTTCAAGGTAAACTCCTTTAGGATATTTTCCATTGGTAGCGTTCGTCTGGTAAAAGCCGATCAATCAGCGGCACAAACAGAGCAAAAAACGCCAATGACCAAAATACCCCATTGGTATGATAAAGCCAAAAATAGATAAATCCTGCACCACAGGCAACCAGAAAGGAGAACAAAATCCGTCCTGCCCTTGAATCTGGCGTGGTTTTAGGATCGGAAATCATAAAAAAAGTAAACAATAAAAGTGCGCCATTTTCCAATTGGTGCAGGGGAATTATCAAAGGATCATCAAGCCACAACGCTCGTCCAAACAAAATCATCATGAAAAAAAACAAAAAAGCGCGCGCGGTATCACTACGGGCAGCGCGATTAATCACCAATCCCCCTAAACAAGCTACCAAAAAACCGAAAAAAGCGGCACTACCCCATTGTCCAGGCGATACCCACACTTGCCCTGTAAATAACATCATCGCCACCAACCCAAAACAGCTTGGATTGAAAATATGCTTGTTTTTCCAACGTAAAATAAATTTACTTAAAATAGTAATCGCAGCTGCGATGCTCATCAACAAAAGTGCATTTGTCCGAAGCAACAAACATAGCGATAGCGATGAGGCTAATGCACTTTTCACCTCAAAACGAGGCAGCT
>CAYFOB010000716.1:0-2163 GCA_964344525.1 uncultured Thiomargarita sp. | reverse complement strand
AAGCTATCAATAAAATTTAAAAAAATCATCATAAAAATCACATAAATCACAGTTCAAATTCTTTTGCAACAACCTTATTTAATAGCTGATGTTACGTACATATTTTTCAAGCCTTGGGATAAATCCCAGAGCTTTCTTTGTATTAAGTTGAATGGTTCAAATATTATATTATTTGAAGCATTTGATTTCATTTTTCAAGAGCATAATATTTTGACACTGTCACACAAGCGCTTTTTATTTGTATGAATCAGGATCGAAAAAATTTTAGGATTACCAGAATTAAGCAAGAGAAGCTTAGCATTCCAAGCATAACGACGCACTTGATAAGCAGGTTCTGGATTATCAAAGAGATTAATAGCCGGTTTTTTTGCTTCGACAAAGAATTTTCGCACGCCACCAACACGAAAGCTGTAGTCAGGCATTTTGGTAGCGCGTCCGATTTTGAGTGCGTCTTCATGGATGACGTGGCGATAGGTTTCTGTTAATCCTTGTTCATTGTTGATATCCCAGCCTAAGGCTTTAAAAAAGGGGTTGATGAAGTCTAGGCGAGTTTGGGCTTCGTTGTAGTGGGATTGTTTGTAGGTGTCTTGTTGGCTTTTAAAGCGTTTTATTAGGGGTTGGATTTTTTTTGTTGGCATAAATTTGTTTATTTTCTAATACGATATCAAATCATTACAAAACCTCTTAAAACTTTCAATCGGTTGTTAATCCCCAAGAATTACAATTTGTGCGACAAAAATGGCAATTGTTAGAATCCGTATTTCCTGGATGAGCATGCGCATTACCGAACCCAAGCAAAAATATTACCAAAACTAAAGTTTTCATTTATCCCCTTTAAAAAAAATATAAGCAAAAAATTCTAACAAATAATAAATCCAAAAGTAAATCTCTATTGCTCATTGAAATTTCTTGAAAATTAACACCAATCACAACATTATTATAGATACCAATGGGTCACGTAGGTATTGAAATTATGAGCGAAAAAAAGTGTACGCGCCTCAGCATAAAAGAGGCCTCAGAAAAGTTTCAGCTATCCCCTGCGCGAATTTACAAACTGTTAGCCGACGGCAAAATCAAAGGCGAGCGTGCTGGCAAACGGGGACGGGGCGGGGGTAGCTGGGTAGATGCAGGCAGTTTGAGCGAGCATATTGAGTGTCGGCATGAGAATTTAAAGCATGGTAAAGGGGGGTTAAAAATCCCCAACGAGGGTCATTACATGCCAGTGAGTGAAGCGGCTAAAAAAGCTGGATACACGGTAAATTATATACATCGTTTAACTAGGCAAGGTAGCATTGGTACAAGGAAATCGTTAAATGGAGATTGGAGATTAGTTGATTATAGAGATTTATTACGCCATAAAAACTTTTTAAAGAAAAAAGATATAGTTTTTTGTTGAAATTTATCTATAAACCCATATATAATGTAGTCAGCGCTTTTAAATAGGCGCTTTTTTATCTTAAAAAAAGATATAGTTTGTTATTGAAATTAAAATAATAGCACCTATAATTAGTACAACGCTGGCAACAACCGTGACCCGTATGGCACAAGATGAGCGCCAGCGTTACTTGCTCTTTCACAATTTATTTTTACATGGAGATTAGTTATGACTACCATGACACAATTGCGTCCAAAACCCGCTCGCTAACGTACAGGCACGTAAAATAAATGCCTATGAACACGATTGCGTTGATTACGACCAATCGCTCGCATGGACGGATTTTAAGGATGAGTGGGTTGAACAGCGCACAGATGCAATCCTTGACGACCACGAGCGCGACTTGTCGGATGTGATTGGAGATTACTGCGAGTCACCAAACGGTACTGCATGTGGACTGCCATTAAACCATTGGCAGGATTACGAGCGTGCGATCCGCGCTGCGATGGATGAGAGTCCATGCTTTAGGGACTTTATGGAAAAAGCAGCCGGATGGCAAGCCAAACAGGATTTTGGGGATATGGTTAAACAGTAGGGCGAGAGTGTATCCAAAATATCGCTGGTAACGATAAGGAAAACACTCTCTAAGGCTTGATAACTTTTAGGTATTGACTAGACACCATGCCTAAAAGTTGTCATATCAATCAACCTGATATAGGAAAATCACCATGTCAAACATGGTGACTATAGATCGTGATTTCAATGGTGCGCATATTAGGCAACGCAAA
>CAYFOB010000715.1:0-2166 GCA_964344525.1 uncultured Thiomargarita sp. | reverse complement strand
GCTCAGTACCAACCAAGGTTTATCCAAATTTAATCCAAAAACAGGCACATTTAGAAATTATGATGTCTTGGATGGATTGCAATGCAATGAATTTAATGCGAATGCTTTCCATAAAAGTCGCAGTGGAAAATTATTTTTTGGGGGTATTGATGGCTTTAATGCGTTTTATCCTGAACAGGTTAAGGATAATCCCTATATTCCCCCAATCGTGTTAACGGATTTTCAAATTTTTAATCAACCTGCCAAATTGCCTTTGCATATTAACGTGATTCAAGAAATCACGCTGTCTTATCAACAATCATTTTTTTCCTTTGAATTTGCAGCCTTAAATTTTTTACAGCCAAGCAAAAATCAATATGCTTACAAATTAGAAGGTTTTGAGCAAAATTGGAATAAAATAGGCACTCGACATCAAGCCTATTACACCAAAGTTCCCCCTGGCAGCTATCTATTTCACGTCAAGGGCAGCAACAATGATCAAGTGTGGAATGAACAAGGTACGATAATCAAACTCACCATTTTGCCGTCATGGTGGCAAACGTTTTGGTTCAAAAGTGCAATACTGCTGCTGCTTCTCAGTATCATTTTTTGTTTTTATCGCTGGCGAATCGCCCCCCTTAAGGCGCGAAGCCATTATCTTGAAAAACAGGTTGCAGAGAGAACCCAAAGTCTGGCTCAATCTAACCAAGCATTAGCAATAGCCAAAGAAAAAGCAGAAGTGGCTAACCAAGCTAAAAGCCTCTTTCTTGCCAATATGAGCCATGAAC
This sequence comes from uncultured Thiomargarita sp., assembly GCA_964344525.1. Classification (GTDB taxonomy): domain Bacteria; phylum Pseudomonadota; class Gammaproteobacteria; order Beggiatoales; family Beggiatoaceae; genus CAYFOB01. Next base: position 1,399 of record CAYFOB010000715.1, on the reverse strand, counting down.
TCCGCACCCCGCTCAATGCGATTTTAGGTTATGCACAAATTCTCCGGCATAACCAATGTTTGAAGGATAGCAAGCCAATTGATACCATTTATAATTGTGGACAACATTTATTGGCGCTTATTAATGAAATTTTAGATCTTTCTAAAATTGAAGCTGAAAAAATGGAACTGGAATCCGTCAATTTTCACTTACCTGATTGCCTAAAAACGCTGGCAAATATGTCGCAGATTCGGGCTAAATCCAAAAATATTGCCTTTATTTATAAAGCGCCCTCTAATTTATATCCCTATGTTCAGGGTGATGAAAAACGCTTACGCCAGGTTCTATTGAATTTAATCAGTAACGCGATCAAATTTACCGAACAGGGGCAGGTTGTACTTAAAGTTGAAGCACTTCCCCAGGAAATCTCAGATTTTCAAAGGATTCGCTTTCAAGTAGAAGATACTGGGGTTGGTATCGCAGCAGCAGAATTAGAAGAAATATTTTTGCCCTTTCAACAAGTGGGGGAGCAACGTTTTCAAAAAGAAGGAACCGGTTTGGGTTTGTCAATTAGCAGGAAATTTGTGCGCTTAATGGGAGGAGAGTTGTATGTCAAAAGCACTGTGAATCAGGGCAGCACTTTTTGGTTTGAATTGGAATTGCCAAAAGGTTTAGAAAAATTTGCTCAAACTAAAAATCCAAAAAAAATTATCGGTTTTCGGGGTGAAAAACGCAAAATTCTAATTGCAGAAGATGATATTGTCACCCGTGAAATTTTCAAAGCTGTGCTGCTACCATTGGGTTTTGAAGTTGCAGAAGCAGAAAACGGACGTGAAACGTTAGAACAGGCGAAAAAATGTCTGCCTGATTTGATTTTGCTGGATTTGGTAATGCCTGAGATGGACGGTTTTGAAGTGCTCAAGCAAATTCGACAAATCGCCGCCATGGAAAACACGATTATTATTGTCATTTCAGCCAGTAGTTTGGTAAAAAGGCAACAAGACATTTTAGCAAAAGGTTGTGATGGTTTTATCGCAAAGCCTGTTGACATAAATACGCTTTTGGAACGCTTGCGCATTCATTTCAGGTTGGAATGGATTTATAAGGAAATCGAACCAGAACCAAAAAAGTTACCACTGATTATTCCGATGCCAGAAACGCTGGTGGCTTTATTGGAATTGGCAGAAATACGCAATATTACTGGCATCAAAAAATACCTTCGTCATATTGTGGAAATTGATCAAAAATATCTGCCCTTTGTGTCAAAAGTTGAACAATTGGCGAAGGCATATCAATTTAAGGAATTGATAGCGTTTCTTAAGGAAAATTACAAAAGTTAGGAACTAGCCGCAATCTGATCCTTTATTATTAATTGATGTTACGCACTCTCCTTCCGCCCCCTCGTTCCCAAGCTCCTGCT
>CAYFOB010000714.1:0-2171 GCA_964344525.1 uncultured Thiomargarita sp. | reverse complement strand
CGCTCAGTATTTTCCTTAGCAAACATGTCCACTTGTTGACCTTCTGCCAATTCAAACGTATCTGCCAAACAAATACCCTCAAAAGGCTGATATTTGCCCATTAAATCGACATATTCATGCTCAATATTCATAGTGGCGATGTAGTAGGGCAATAACATCACCTCATTACAGTGCAATTCATGAGTATATTTATATTTGAAATCCAAACGGCTTTGGCTGGCAATTTCACGCATCAAACGGACAATAAAATTGCCCGTGCCCACAAAAGGATCAAGAAAATGTACGCCTTTCGTTGTCAAAGATTTTCCAAACTCTTTTTGCAAAATCTCAGCCACCGATTTCACCATAAAATCAACAATGGGTTGTGGGGTGTACACAATGCCATGGGTATCTGCCACTTTGACGGAAAAGCCTTGAAAAAATCGCTCATAAACGGTATTTAAAAAATGTTGTTTATAACTATACTCCTCAATTGTTGCCGCAACATCTTCTAAAGCTTTATAAAAGTACTTTAAATCATTAAAAAAAGCGTCACGATTGAATGATTGGGCGGTGAGCTGATTAATCACGTTTTCAATTTCACGCGCAATGATGTTACGGTGAGCAAAATCTGGGTGTTTAAAAATGTTGCGAAAAATGCGTTCTGTCAACAAATGTTGGATTAACATTTCTTCAATCGCAGCATCAGTCAAATTAGGATTGATGGCTTGTCGGCATTGCTCTGCAAAATTGTTAAAAGCGGTTTCAAAGTTCTTATCGTCAGCGCGCGATTGATGAATGAGTGCCACCAATTTGTTGGCTAATTCTGGTACTCGGCTTTTAAATTCATCAGCCGCTAAATCCCAGCGCTCATATTCAGGGCGCTTAAAATTAAAAAATTTGTCTAAAATTTTAACCAGATTGGCAGGCTCGACTAATGAAACATCCAACACAGAGCGCCCATTTTGGTAAAGGATAGCACGTTCTGGGGCTTGAAAGATGATGTTGTCATCAGGATAATTGTCCTTATAAAGCTTTTTTTGGACTTCTTTAGCTAAATCATCTTTAGAATCTTTAGCCTCCCAATAACCGCGCGGCAAATTCGCATCATCAAATAATACGCCATCTAAACGAATCTGCTTTTTGCCCCTTTTTAAAGTATTTTCTTGAGTTAATGCCCATTGCGCTTGTTTAGCAAGACTTTCTAAAAGATGCTGAAAAGCGATTTTGACGGTGCCTTCATGCGCTTGTCCTAAGCGCTCAAATTTTTTGAGTTCTTGGTAATAGTCACGAATAGATTTTTGTTTTGGGGTGATTTTAAACATGTTGGTCAAAGTACGTTAACGACTGCTGGTTTTGGGTGCGACAATCCTCGACAGCGTTAAAATCCCTTTTGGTTTATTAACCGCAAGTTCCATTACTTCCAGCCACCCTGCACCAATTAGAAACTCTGGGATTTCATCACCAACGTGAACTAGAATTGTCACCTCCTGTTCATCAATAATTATCTTGCCTTCATGGAGATCGAATGACTCATCCCCTCTGGCTGTTCGCATTTCTATATCTGATGTAACCAGAGGCCACTGCAAAGCTTCTAAATCTTGAGAATTAATACTTAGCCATCCCATGGTAAAACCCGTATCCAAGAGGGCATCCACCAAAAATCGTTCGCCTGTTACAGCGACCAATTCGATTTCAAAAAATAATTCGCCGTTATCTCCAAATTTACCGAAGATCATATTGTGCCACAAACCCCCGTTTCGTTTAGTCGATAAGTAGTTAGTTTGACCGTACCATCTTGGGGGTAGTGGGCTCGGATTTTTTTAACCAAACCCTCTAGGGATGGGTCAATTAAATACTTTTCGTTCTCTGGATCAACAGCAATAAACCAGTTGTAATATTGCTTGATTAATTGTGGGCGAAGTTTTTCAAAGACTGCCCGACATTGAGCCCCAAATGCGGCCTTTGCTGCTTTACGTTTGGCAATTTCCTCGGGAGGCAAGACTCGTTCTGGGAACAATCTCGTCCGAAACGGTTGATGTTTCTTAGGCACTTCTATTGGTGCTTTCATTTTTTTACCCTCATAAGTACTGAATCATAGAATGGCTTTTTGTTTTGGGGTGAGAATAATCATACTCCAACAATCCCTCAACCACTTTAACCGTTTCCAAGCTCACCGTCATCATTTTTTT
>CAYFOB010000713.1:0-2177 GCA_964344525.1 uncultured Thiomargarita sp. | reverse complement strand
TGCCCCGAAGCTCCGCTTCGAGTGGCCTGGAAATTTCCGCCCTCCGGCACTAGCCTGTAGCATCTGTGATTTGTCTTTTGTTCACCACATTAAATTTAAATCACAAGGAGGAAGTGACCGCCCAGATAATTTAATTACACTTTGCGAAAAGCATCATGAACAGTTACATGATGGAAAACTTAAATTAAATGTGAAAAAGCACAAAAGCTTAAAGTCAGCAACGATGATGAATATTATCAGAAGCCAATTGCTCAAAACGATGAAATCAGCAGTTGAAACATTTGGCTATATTACCAAGGCAAAACGCCAAGAACAGAAATTGTTTGCATATAGGCAAGCCTTTTAAAAATGTCCAGAACATCATACTTGGCATTCCTTCCGGCACCAACGATTCAGAACATGTGATGGAAGGATTTAAGGAGAATTTATGAAACATTCTGAGGATACGCAATACCTTATGCATTTGTTTATCGTTGGTAATGACAGTTTATCCGTTCAATCTAGGGAGAATTTGGTAAAAATTTGCGAGACCCATTTAAAGGGGCGCTATCAGCTACAGATCACAGACATTTCGCAAGATTTTGAAGAAGCAACTAAAAATAGAATATTAGTTATACCCACCTTACGAGTAGAAATCATAACCGCATCAGAGCGCTTAAAAAAAAATCTGATTGGTAGTTTGGAAGATAGTAAAGTGGTTATGGAAGCGTTGGGGTTGAGGGCGTTTGAATGAATTAAAAATCAATAACTACAAGGATTACTTTTAAAAAAGGATAAACCATTAGCACTTGAAGGAGGCCCATGCCCTTCGCTAAGCTTCTTCCTCCAAAATGCTGTAAAACTTGTGAACGGGTACTTATATTTTAGGTTTTGACGGTTGTAGTTATTTATACCCTATGGAGTAAGGTTTGTTGATCAATTCCCCCAATCCAATGGAGGTTAAAATGAGAGTAGCACCCTTGCGTTACGATGTTATTTTCAAAAAAGCTTTTAGTGAGCCAACCCTATTTAAAGCATTGGTTAAAGATTTTCTCCAAATCGACAACCTTGAAATTGAGAAAGTGGAAAATGACAAAGCCTTTTATCCGACAGTGGGATCTGTGAATTTCAAATTTGATTTGTTTGCTGAAGATACCAAAAATCGGATCATTATTGAAATGCAACACGCTCACTACTCTGATACTTATGAGCGATTTTTGTATTACCAGTGTTGTGCAATGATAGAATCCATTGCCAGTTCTCAGAACTACCGTTTTCCAATAACTGTGAACACTTTGGTGTTTTTCTCCCATAAGCCAACGCCAAGCCCCAACAGTGGCATTTTAGAAGTCGATTTTCAAGCGAGGGACAAATATGACGGAAAGGTGATTGAAACGGTATTTGGAAAGCACAAGCATCGGTTGATTTTTGTTTATGTGAGTGATTTTAATTATGCTTATTCCTCTGAGGAATGTGCAGAATGGATGGAAGCCTTTTATGATACTTTGGATGGTCAAGTTTCTTTAAACTTTTATGAAAACCCTTACATTGGAAAATTGTTTGAGCGAATTGAGGAAGATAAGATTACCCCTGAAGAACGCGCCAAAATGAAGGAAGAGAACAACCAAGAGGAGGCGCAAATCGAAGCGCGACAAGAAGGGTTTGAGGAAGGCGAAAAGAAAGGGTTGGAAAAGGGAAAACTAGAAGGTTTAGAGGAAGGCGAAAAGAAAGGGTTGGAAAAGGGAAAAAAAGAAGGTGAAAGAAAAGGGTTGGAAGAAGCCGCCCGTAAGCTATTAGCCGCTGGCAGTTTGTCAGCTGAACAAATAGCCAAGGTGATCGGTTTACCCTTGGAAAAAGTTGAAGCACTCAAATGACATCACTCCCAATAGCGCTTAAAACTAAAAACCAGACCTGCCAGGTCTGGTTTTGATTGAGAGACTTCTGTATAAAAGAGTGCGCAGGCGCGTGGGAACAAGGAGAAGATAACTGTATGAAACAAAATATCTCTGATGAGACACAGTACCTTATGCATTTGTTTATCGTTGGCAATGACAACTTATCCATCCAATCTAGGGATAATTTGATTCAAATTTGTGACACCTATTTGGAGGGGCGTTATCAGCTCAAGATTACAGATATATCGCACTCGATGTTCAAGTTAGTTAATTAGAATATTATGATATTTTAATAAAAATATT
>CAYFOB010000712.1:0-2177 GCA_964344525.1 uncultured Thiomargarita sp. | reverse complement strand
ACAAAAAACCAAACAACCACAATGGAATGACATTCTTGTAACCACGTAACATCAGTCATTAAATAGAAACCTCTTAAAAGATAAAGATTTTTTGGATAAGAATCTTTTAGATAATTTAGATAATATCGGTGTCATTATACACTTTGTTAGCCGCTTACCTGAGCCAACTATTATCCAATTTGTTAATGGCGGCGATGGCAAAACATTAAATCAATTAGCAATTCTTGGGTTATAATAAATTTTGGTGTTTTATAAAGAGAGAAATCCTATTTTTTGAAAGGATTTCTTTGGTCGTTTACATCCAAATCACTTCAATTTGTTTTCCAGATTCTTCCACTACCTCTCTTTTACCTACCCTGTCCCAATCCTTAATCTCACTCCGACTAAAAATGATCAACCATCCACTTTCTAAACTGAGTTTCTCCAAATAATCAAATAACTGCTTTTTTCCCTCACTCAGGGCGGTTTTTTTGTTGAGTTTTAATTCAAAGGCAAAGCGTTCTCTTGCAAAGGAGATACACAAATCTAAACGTCCTAAACCAGCGGCGTATTCCCGACTAATGTGCCCACCACCATTGACAATACGCTGTAACCAAGCCATAAACAATAAATGATGTGCCGCTTCTGTGTAGGTGCGACGTTTTGTTACCAGCTCACTGTGTTCTTTATAAAATTCTATGTATGTGGATAAAAGTTTCTCAATATCCAATTTGCCATCAGGTTTAACATACCATTGTGGATTAACACCCAACATCTCTTGTCGAGTAGCCGTTAATTCTCTTGGGATAATTTCACGATAAATTGGGTTAGCAATTTCTAAACCATAAGTGCCTTTGCGGATTAAACCTAAATCAATTAAGTATTGTTGATCTTCTGTGAGGAAATCTTCTGCATCATTTGCACCAATCAAAATGGTTTCAATAATTTTGGCTACCCTGGGCTCTGTCAACTTATCCGCCAGTTGATCTAAATGCACATCCCGTCGTTGAATTAAAATTTCAGCGGCATTATCGACATTTGCCTTTGTCACTTTCTCTTGGAAAGAGATGGCTTGTTCATCAAAACACAACTCTCTCCCCAAGGCATTGACTAACCAAGGTTGTCCTTGAGTCAAATTATAAATTTGTTGTATTGCCTGATGGGTAAAGGCTTGTCCACTCGCTTGACTATGTTGGGCGTATAAATCTTTAATCTGTTCATAAGTAAAATCATTCAAACGAATGGATTTTTCCTTAATATTAAAAGCTGAACCACCTACAATATAACGCTTTGAGGTATCAGAATAAATTCGATAATCACGGATGTCACGCAAACCAATTAAACATAAAGCCTGAGGAAAAGCCTTGGGACGTTTGCTATAACCAGCCCGTAATTGACGCAAAACGGAAAGGAGTCCATCTCCAATCAATGCATCTACTTCATCTATTAAAACGACTAAAGGTTTGGATAATTGAAGAGTCCAACGGGATAAAAAATCGCTGATTCCATTTTGCATTGAACGAATTTTAAAACACTCTTCTTGAGGTTGAAAACTTTTCTGCAAATAAATCCTGGCATTGGATTCAAATTCGCTGATGATTAACTCATTGACTGCGACAATGTCGTTACGAAGCGGTTGAGCAGATTCCACATTAACATACAAAGCAATATACTTTCCCTCATTATTCAAATTCTCCATCAATTGCAACATTAAGGTGGTTTTTCCGGTTTGACGGGGAGCATGTAATATGAAATAGCGTTCAGCATCAATTAATTTTTTGAAATTGCTGAATTCTGTGGGAATCATATAATGTTTTCCTGGCACACAAGGGCCAGCTGTGTTAAATGTTTTCATTAGGGACTCCTAAAAAGATGGTTTGTTTTACTCTTACTTTAAAACTCGCTTCACTCTTTTGCCTTGGAAACGAATTGAAGCTTTCCCACCCAAAGTAGCAAATTCGTCTTCAGAACCGTGCTTGAGAATTTCTAACTCACACGGCTCCTCTAGTAAATGTCTTTGCCCAAAGTTGTTGGCGAGGCGTTTTTGGACAATAATTGAGTAAAAAGGGGGAAATTAAGAGTGTTTATATTGGTTAGGTGACGCTTTGCCGTTTTTATCAAAAAATTGTTATGTGTTTTTCTTTTTGGGGCATCAATCGGGTTATGGTGAGAACAGCTCTAATACAAAAAACCAAACA
>CAYFOB010000711.1:0-2192 GCA_964344525.1 uncultured Thiomargarita sp. | reverse complement strand
ATTTTTATTAAAATATCATAATATTCTAATTAACTAACTTGAACATCGAGTAATAACCCTGATATGGGTATTCGTTTGAATGGCTTTACCAATACAATCGTTCGTAATAATGTTGTTTACAATAATGATCCTCAAATTGTGATTCAAGACAAAAATGGCGTTTCCCAAGATAATGTCGTTGAAGGCAATATTATTTTCTCATTGACTCCCGAACAACTAGGCTTGTCGTTGACGAATGACACAGAACATGGCAGCTATAACAACAATTTTTATTGTAATCCCCACAATGCGGTGGTTATTAAAAGAGATGATAAAAGATACTCTTTGGCACATTGGCAAAACCAATTTCCGCCTCATGACAAAAATTCCAAATCGTGTGACTTGCGCTTTGAGCAATATAGCGTTTCTGATGTGGGTAGCAATTTAATCACCAATTCAACTTTTGAGACAGATGTCTCAGGTTGGAACGATTCTGGGGCTTCTACCATTTCTCATGATGCCGATAGTGGCAGTTTAAAAGCGGTTTATTCTGGGACTGGTAATGCAAATGTCTTGTCTAATGTTTTTGATTTAGTTGAAAATCAAAACTACCGCTTAAAATTTAGCGTGATTGGTAATGGTTTTGGTAACATTCAATTGAGAACGAATGATACCACGCCTGGCGCATCTTGGCAGATTATAAAAGAAACCTTTTTTGCCTATGACACAGAAAAGCGTCAAAATTATGAAGTGTTCTTTAAGTCATCTGTGAGTTCCACATATGGCAAACATTTATTCATTACCAAAGACTATGATGCAGATACCTATTGGCTAGACAATGTGACTTTTGAGCCGGTGGGAGACTTTGCGCCAGCCACTAAAAAATCGGTATTATTTACCAATACAACAGACGCGCAAAAAACGATCAATTTAGGCAACAAAGTTTATTTTGATTTAGAAAGCCACATTGTGGCGAGTAGTATTACCTTGGAGCCATTTACTTCTAAAATCTTGATCTTTTTAGGGCAACGTTCTCCACCTGCTCAAGCTATACTGATAGCACCGATTGGCACAATTAATGAAAATACGCCAACCTATATATGGAACACTGTCAACACAGCCACTTGGTATCACCTTTGGATCAATGGTCCCACTGGCAAAATATTAGCAAAATGGTATAAAGCTGAGGAGATTGATTGCGATACTGATAAATGCCAGATAACACCAGCAGTTACCCTAACAAAAGGGGCACATACTTGGTGGATACAAACTTGGAATGGGGCTGGGCATGGTCCTTGGAGTGAGGGCATGACTTTTACCACCAACACTGGTATTGAGCGTCCACCGGTTGCCACCTTGATTTCACCCAAGGATATAATTTCTGAGGCGACACCCACTTATACATGGCATGCCGTTAACACTGCCACCTGGTACTATTTTTGGATCAACGACACAGCTGGCAAAAAATTGGCGAAATGGTATAAAGCTGAGGAGATTGGTTGCGGTGCTGGCACATGCCAAATAACACCGCAAATCACCCTAGCAACGGGGAAATATACTTGGTGGATACAAACTTGGAATAAAGCAGGGCGTGGTCCTTGGAGCGAGGGCATGAAATTTACCACGGGCATTGAACTGCCCCCGAAAGCCACCTTGATTTCACCCAAGGATATAATTTCTGAGGCGACACCCACTTATACATGGCATGCCGTTAACACTGCCACCTGGTACTATTTTTGGATCAACGACACAGCTGGCAAAAAATTGGCGAAATGGTATAAAGCTGAGGAGATTGGTTGCGGTGCTGGCACATGCCAAATAACACCGCAAATCACCCTAGCAACGGGGAAATATACTTGGTGGATACAAACTTGGAATATTGCGGGTTCTGGCGCGTGGAGTGAAGGCATGGAGTTTACCCATGAATAACTACACGGATTACTTTTAATAAAGGATAAACCCCACCGATGAAGTGGCGCAAGACTTATCCTTTTTTAAAAGTAATCCTTGTAGTTATTTTAGCTAGGTTTATAATGTAATCGCTTTCCGTTATTGTCGAGTGGGAACGAGGATGCGTCACATCAGTTATTAATAACTGATGTGACGCATTTTTCTTCCAACCTTATAACAGAAAGCGATTATATTTAATACGGGCACCGTCAAAACCTTATAAGATGCGCGGTTTATCCCTTCTTAAATATAATCCTTGTAGT
>CAYFOB010000710.1:0-2192 GCA_964344525.1 uncultured Thiomargarita sp. | reverse complement strand
AAAAAATGAATTTATATTTTCAAAACCCGTTTTTGAATGGCCGAACCATAAGTTTATAGTTAAAACCTTAACCTTTTCACAACAACCAACATCGCCTGTCTATGCCGATTAAAAGCACCAATTTCTCCCCCACCTTCAACAATCACCAAATTTTTTGCTTGTTTGAAAATCACAATCCAATACGTGTAATCCGTTTGTCCAATGGGTGCTTGCAATTCTAATTCATATCCTTTGACGCCATCCACTTCAATTGCTTGTTCACGAACAAAATGGTAACCAGCATCATCTACCATACGTGTTTTTAAGGCCTTTTTCCAAAAACCTATATCTCCATCAGATAAAGGCGTTGAACGGATTCGATAAAGCACGCCATCCGCACTAATGGCCCGAAATACCCCCTTTTTTTCTTGATAAACGGAAAAAGCTTGTGGCGCTTGTACATTTTTTGCCGGTAGTGAGCAACCCCAGATTCCCAAACAAACAACCATTAAAAACCAATGCTTCATCGTTGAAAATCCTCTATCAAATCTTGCAAATTCATCGTATTTAACCAGGGAAAAGGAGAATTCGCATTGCTCAACGGTGCGGAACGATCACGAAATTGTAAATCAATTTGTAGGGTTGCCATTTTGAGCTGATGTTCCAACAATTGAATTTTGCCCTTTAAAGATTCAATTTGGCTGGTTAAATTCAGAATTTCCTTTTCAATCAATAAAATACCTTGACTGTCTTCACTCCTTTCCAAGATAGAAAAATAGGACTTTAACACAGATTCCTTGGCGCTTAAACGATTTTTGGATTGAGTCAGCAATTCTCCCAAATAGTCAGATTTTTTATGATAGTCTACCAAAATACCCAAAGTTTGAGACAACAGTCTTATCTCATCCACCGCTGCCACCGGCACTTTCAAATACAGTTGCTTATCTGTACGCCGAACAAAATAGCCTTGCAAACTTTCAGCCTTAGCCACCAATTGATCAAATACCTGATCCTGATTGGTTACCTTGAGCACAATAAAAATATTAATAGCTGCTGATGGTGTTGCATGAACACCACTAATGCACATGAAAAAAAACAACAAATATACTAGCCTATTCATAACGCTCCTTTTTCAATAACTTTAGCAATATCAGACCAATATTGCTCTTCATGCGCTTTTGAGGGAAAATAAATTTCCACTAAATGAATTTTCTTATTGACAACATGAACACCTACCATATACACATAAGGATTTTCTGAAAAATCCTCCAAACGTAAAATCAGATATTTCCCTTTTTTTATTTGCTTAAAGTTAGCAAATTCAGAATTCAAACGAGTTTTAATCGCCTCATACCAAAAATGGGTATTACCATTTGGCTGATTTTCACGCTGACTTGCCCAAAAAGCAACATGATCAGCGCTTTCCACCACCCAAGGTTGTTTTGTACCCAAAGCCACCATTTTCTCAGGCACATCAAAAGCGAGAAACTTGCCACCCTGCGCAACCAATTTCTCAAAAGGTGACAAACGATGAATCCACCCAAATCCCTTAAAATCCTGCTTATGGCTTCTTGCCTGCAAAGCCAATCTTGCTTCAAGTGCCAGCACCAATCGTGAATATTTAGCCAGTGAATCCAATGTACTGAACTGCCCTTCTAAACGTTCCACTTCCTCAGAAACCCGTTGGATTTCCTTTAGCAACTGCAATTTTTCCTTTTCCGTTTCAGCTTTAGCCAACAAAGCTTGTAATCGTTGCAAAGTCGTTTTAGCCAGCTTCAAACGTAACTCAACAGCAGCGTACACATCACTAATATCAGTCACACTGATAGACTTGCTTATAACCTCACCCAACGACTGTAACTGCTTATAAACTGCCATAAACTTGGCAACTGGAATACGAAAAACCATCAAAGCCTGGTTTTGCTGTTCAACATACCCCCCAACCGCTTTAACAGCACCAATTGCCTCATCCATCACTTTATCAGGTTTAGTTGCCCTAAGTTTGAGATGGGCATTATAATGCACTTTGCGTGACGTTGTTTGGAGAGCAGATGAATTTTCAGCAATCGTTCCAATTGCGCCACCCTGTGTTGGACTTGAGGGTCCAAGCAAAAAAGCCTGAGGCTTGAGGCTCGCACACCCGCTCCCCATAAAAGTCACTGTAACAAACAACAACAAAATTTGGCAGTCCCCAACAAGTAGTGATATAAATA
>CAYFOB010000709.1:0-2203 GCA_964344525.1 uncultured Thiomargarita sp. | reverse complement strand
GGATGTTTTTTTCGTTCCAAGCTTAGCGAAGCTCTTAACTTAATGGCAGTGAAGCGGGAGCTTGGGAATGCATGCCCTTTGCTCCGCAAACTGGAAATTTCCGCCATCCTGCAGTAGTTGTAGGTTCAATGCCATTAAGTTAATAAAAAAAACTTTAAAAACAAACAATTATATTGTAGGTTGGGTTAGATTTTTTCGCGCAGCGAAAAAACGTAACCCAACATTATTATGTGCCAGTTGGGTTACGTTTTTTTGCGGCGCAAAAAAATCTAACCCAACCTACAAAATATCTTGTTGAAAATACTAATTCTTAACTTAATGGCATTGACCGATGAAGTGCTGCAAGACTTATCCTCACAGTTCCCCCCCTATGTTATCTTACGTAAAATATCTTAGCCTTCTTTTGTTATGTCCCATAACGGCTCATGCCCTACTTGGTGACATCCCAACAAACTTATTAGAGCCTATAAAAGTCCCGCTGCAATGGGAAAATGTCACCGAAACCCCTTTATGGGTAAACGGCAAAGCACCAGAATTTAATGCACATTGGGGTATGCACCGAGTCCATCTTGAGCCTGAACAATCTGTCACGGTGCAATTGATGCCCGGCAAATGGTTGCGTATTTACCATCCTGATGATTCTTTTGCAAGTGATACCTTGGAAATTTCAGTTTCAAGCGGTAACGGCTTGTATGCCTACTTATCTGTGCATATTGTTGAGCAAGGACATTCTATACTTGTCCCACCAGATCCCACTTTGCCAAGATTAGTGCGCATTCAGCGGGGCAAACAACATAACACTGGCCAAACTTTTGCCCTGTTTACATCGCGTTATAAGCCAATCATTCCGCCTAAAATTCTCATCCCCATTGAAAGTGAAAGTGTGTCATTTTTATTGATGCCGCAAAGGATTTTTAAAGATTATTGGCGTATTGAAGCCTGTTGCAAGCCATTGGAGGTGACTTTGCAGGGTCCTGCGCGGGTTTTTGTGGAAACCCGTTTGATTTATCCCGCTTCTGAGTCTGTTTTGGCGCAGGATTATCAAATTTATGCACAACTGGATAAAGAGTGTGATCCTTGTGCAACGCATGTGTTGGAATTTGAAACGGGTGCAGAAACCGAGCAACAAATAACCATTGATGATCAAGCGCCAGTCCTGGGACGTCTCCAGGTGGGTTATTTGGAAATTCCAGACGGTGAACATGTACTACGATTAACCAGTACAGCAACACTTTATATCCGCCTGTTGCGGGATAGAGAGTTTGACTATTTATTTCCTGAACTCAATAGCCCTGAGCCAGACGTTAAACCTAATTTACCAAAATGGATTAACCGCGCCAGTTGGCAATTAACCGAGGAAGAGCTGAGCCTGATTGCGTCTTTTAGACCCAACACAATGATGGAAATCGAAAAAATCGCTTTCCGTATTGCGCGAGATAATAGCCGTCAAGAAGGGGGTTTGCTTGGGGCAATGATTTTGCGCGAAGTTTTTAGGCGATATCCCTATTACGACAAAATCCGTCAATTATCAAATAGCTTATTAGGAAAACATACCTTTTATCGGGACTTATTGCCTTGGAAGACAGAACGCTCATCATTACGCTTTCATTGGTTTATCCCCTACGAATTGCGCCCCCCAGAGTTGCCCAATTTGCCACTCATTGTGGCTGAGCAACATCAAGATGACTATCTCAAACGCATCCCTGGGGCTTATTTCTCATCGCTTTCTCCCAGATCTTGCTGTATTCAGCAACAAATTTATAAATTGCCAAGGCGCACGGTGCCTAGCCTTTTGCGGATTATAATCAAGGAGCCCACCAGTTTAGAAAAACCACATTTTCTGTTTGTGCAATTTGATAACCTCACCCCGGTGACGATGCAAGTGATCCCACAACATTTTGAGCGAGACAGGCGAAATTATCGCTTTAATCAAGGCGATGCTGGGTTAAGAATGTTAGCTTTGGATCATAACACCGAGGCTGAAACATTGGGCGGACCCTTTGCCACTCGGCGCCAACCTGCCAGTCTCATTAACACCAGCTCATTTGTTTTGCCCTTGCCCAGCAAAGTGCGCCAAATCAAAGTTTGGTTGCCCGCCGGCGACACAGAAACTTTGCATATCGCTTTACAATATCGGGCATCTCGACCATTCCGATACATTTTTTATTAACAAATATTAACAAAAGTTGCTATTTACTAATAA